>DFYN01000094.1:11998-16856 GCA_002383615.1 Anaerolineaceae bacterium UBA4081 | reverse complement strand
CAAGTAGCCCTGTGTCACTCAAACCCAAAAGGAGACATGCATGAAAACCCGTATCTTTGTAAGCCTGATGCTCGTCAGCGTACTGCTCAGCGCTCTGCTGGCAGGATGCGCCCCTGCCAAACCAGAAACCATTAAAGTTGGCAACCTGGTAGCCCTGACCGGTCCGTCTGCGACCTGGGGTCAGTCTGAGAACAACGCACTGATGCTGGCTGTTGAGAAAATCAATGCTGCCGGTGGTGTGGCTGGCAAGCAAATTGAAGTGATTGCCTATGACAGCCGCGCCGACAAACTGGAAGCTGTCAACGTTGTCAAGCGCATGGTCGAACAGGACAAAGTTGTTGCCATCATTGGTCCCGGACAATCCGGTGTTGCCAATGCAGTCAAAGAAGTCAACAACTCTGCTAAAGTTCCGCTGATTGCCACCACAGCCACCAACCCGACAGTTACTGTTGCGGATGACGGCTCGGTCGTCCCCTACACCTTCCGTACCTGCTTCATTGACCCGTTCCAGGGTACTGTTGCAGCGCAATTCTCACTGAAGGATTTAGGTGCAACGAAAGCCGCCACGCTCTATGATGTGGGTGATGAATACTCACAATTCCTGAGCAAATACTTCATCGAAGCTTTTGAAAAGGGTGGCGGTACGATTGTGGCAGCCGAAGCTTTCCGCTCTGGGGAACTTGATTTCCGCGCCCAATTAGGCAAAATCAAAGCCGGTGAACCAGATGTCATCTTCATCCCCACCATGCAAAAAGAAGCCGCATTAGCTGCCAAACAGGCACGCGACCTGGGCATCACCGCTGACTTGATTGGTGGCGATGGCTGGGGCTCCCCAGATATCTTCGAACTTTCCGGCGGCGCAATTGAAGGCGGTTACTTCGTCAACCTGGCTGCAATGGAAGACCCCTTGATCCAGGACTGGCTGGTGGAATACCGTGCCAAATTCAATGCTGACCCCGTACTTCCCAATCCTATTATGGCGGTGGATGCCATGATGTGGTTGGCGGATGCGCTTGAGCGCACCAACGGCGTTGGTGGAGAAGCCCTGATGAAAGCGCTGGAAGAAACAAAGGACCTGCAAGTTCTAACCGGTGTCCTGACAATGGACCCGAAGACTCACAATCCTTTGAATAAACCAGCTGTTATTCAACAATGCGTAGATGGTGAGTTTATCTACGTCAAAACCTTTGTCACTACGGAGTAAGCTGCTCTGAACATCAGTTCCGGTGGCGGTAACCATTCCACCGCCGGAACTTTTATCTCATGATGTGCTAACCCCCATGCGCACCATTCATTATATCGGGAGGGAACCTTGATCATTCAAACGATCATCACCGGCTTGTCGATTGGCAGCATCTATGCTTTGATGGCGGTCGGCTATTCTCTAGTTTTTTCTGTGCTGAACTTTTCCAACTTTGCCCATGGCGCAGTAATTACGCTGGGGGCTTATATCGCTTGGGCAGCAATGGTCAGGGTTTTTCAGATGCCATTCATTCCTGCATTGCTGATATCCATTATTGGTGCAGGGTTGATCGCATTCCTGGTGGAACGCATGGCTTATTCCACCCTGCGCCATCGCCGTGCACCCTCACTCTACTTGATGATCAGTGCAATGGGTGTGGCGATTGCGTTGCAGAACATCCTCTATGCAACTATCGGCGCTAACCTGTATGCATTACCTCCGGTATTTGCCACAGATTCATTAATGATTGGGGACGCCGTCGTCAGTAAATTGGATTTATTTGCATTAGGTTTCTCAATTCTGGCAATTGCAGCCCTCACTTTAATTCTGAATTATACGAAAATTGGCACTGCAATCAGGGCAGCATCGCATGACGCTGAAATGGTTTCTGTGTTGGGTGTCAACCTGGATTTGCTGGTCGCCGTCTTGTTTTTCTTGGCAGGTGGTTTGGGCGGTATTGCGGGTGTCTTTATGGGCGTCAAGTACATGGTCTACCCCAGCATGGGGTGGATCACCAATAAAGCCTACATCGGCGCAGTCATAGGCGGTCTCGGCAGCCTTCCAGGCGCTATTGTTGGCGGTATTATGCTGGGATTATTGGAAGCGTTGGTATCCGTCAGTACCATCGGCGGCGTAGCTCTTTCGACATATCGGGATGTTTTTTCATTCGGCATTCTGGTTGTCCTGCTAATCTTCCGCCCGACAGGTCTTTTCGGTCGGCATGTGGAAGAAAAACTTTAGGAGGCAACCATGCAATACGCATCTGCAATTTTCACAAACGCATCCATTTATATTATTGCGACGTTGGGTTTGGCGATTTTTACCGGATACACCGGCTTATTTAGCCTGGGGCATGCAGCCTTCATGGCAATTGGTGCTTACACCGCCGCAATCCTAACCTACTTTCTTAATTGGCCATTAATTCCTGCATTGACTGCCGGTGTTATCATGGCGATCTTGTCCAGTTTTGTCATCGGGTATCCCACCTTGCGGGTCAAATTACACTCTGATTACTTCGCTATTGCTACGCTCGGTTTTGGCGAAGCAGTGAAAGTTTTGTTAGAAAACTTGCAATTGACCCAGGGTGCGCGTGGATTGCCGGGCATTACCAAATTAGCAAATCCGGTCAACACTGCTTTCTTTGTCATCTTGACCATTTGGCTTTGCCACAACTTTCTAAAATCCAATTACGGTCGAAAAATCATTGCCATCGGACAAGATCCAACAGCAGCGGAGATGATTGGCATCAAGCTACTGCCCAATCAACTCCTGTCACTCGCCATCAGTGCAGGATTCTCGGGCTTATCCGGGGGCTTGCTCGCCCACTACATCACATTTATCCAACCTTCCATCTTCAACATGGACTTGTCGAGCTTGATTACCGCCGGTGTAGTGTGCGGTGGTATGGGATCCCTCACAGGTCCTCTGGTGGCAGTTGCACTGTTCATTGTGGTACCTGAACTATTTCGTGGTCTGGCTTTGTGGCGATTGGTCATGTACGGCGTGTTATTGGTCGTCATCATCAACTTCCGACCCAAAGGGCTATTTGGTCAAGAAGAACTCAACCTAAAAAACTTGCCAAAATTGTTTGTACTCATTGGCATGACTGTGGGCTTGACCATTGGGACAAGCGTTTACAACTATTACAAATTTGATATGAATCGGATCCTTGCTCTCCTGCTGGCTGCGTTGGCAGCAGTAGCTGTAACAGCCGCCATCAGTTACCTTGGACGGATCTTAGCCAAATTACTCGCACCTGTGACTTCACGCATCGGACCGTGGTGGAATAAGATGTTCAGTCGTTTCGTCCACTCGCTCGATGGGATTCTAAAACCAAAGCACAAAGAGGTAGCAGCGGTTGTAAGGGAAGTCCGTGCTGCAGATAAACCCATCATTCGAGTCGGGGGATTAACCAAGAAATTTGGTGGTGTGATTGCTGTAGATCAGCTCGATTTTGTGGTCTACCCCGGACAATTGGTCGGGCTAATTGGTCCCAACGGATCTGGCAAGACAACCGTATTCAATCTGATAAGCGGAGTCTACCCTATTGATAGCGGAAGCATCGAGTTTGAAGACAATATTATCTCCGGAAAATCACCCACATCCATCGTCCTTGGCGGAATCTCCCGCACCTTCCAAAACATTCGCCTCTTTGGCACAATGACTGTGTGGGATAACGTCAAAACTGCCCTGCATACATCCAGCCACTACAGCTTGACTGAAGCCTTTGTGCAATGGCCATGGACTGTATGGGATACCGAAAAACGGATGGAAGACGAAGCCCTCGAACTATTAAAAGTGGTTGGGTTGGAAGACTTAAAAGATAGGGTGGCAAGCACCTTGCCTTACGGCTTGCAGCGAAAACTGGAAATTGCGCGCGCTTTAGCATTGCAGCCCAGATTGCTCCTATTGGACGAACCTGCAGCTGGAATGAATCCGCAAGAATCGCTTGATTTGGTCAACCTTATTAAATTTGTTCACAAGAAATTCAACCTGACCATCATCCTCATTGAACATCATATGGATGTGGTCATGAACCTGTGTGAGTGGATTACTGTGCTAAACTACGGCGGCAAGATTGCCGAGGGAACGCCCGAACAAATTCAATGTAATCCATTGGTGATGGAAGCATACTTGGGAGACAAGGTGGATTATGCTACTCTCAGTTGATGGGATCAATGTCTATTATGGCGAAGGTGTTCACGCTTTACGGGATGTCAGTTTCACCGTTGCGGAAGGTGAGATCGTATCGATCATCGGTGCGAATGGCGCTGGCAAATCTACCCTCATGTGGACACTCATCGGATTGCTCAAGCCGCGCACCGGAAACATCACTTTTTGCGATAAGGCTGTCAAGCCGGTTCCTCACCAGGCTGTAGCAAACGGCATGGCATTGGTGCCAGAACGCAGGCGCTTGTTCCCTAACCTGACCGTTCGTGAAAACCTGCTGCTTGGGTCGTACTTGCGACGGGACAATGCCAAGGTGACTGAAGATCAGGAATATGTGTTTGGCTTATTCCCAATTTTAAAAGAACGATTGAAGCAATATGCCGGGACGCTTTCCGGTGGGCAGCAGCAAATGTTGGCTATCGCCCGCGGGTTGATGTCTCATCCAAAATTATTACTCCTTGATGAACCTTCATTGGGTCTGGCACCGGTTCTGGTACAGCAAATGTTTGACGCCATTCAAGACATTGCCAGCAAAGGCATGACCATCTTATTGGTTGAACAAAATGCCCTTAAGTCCCTTAAAATTGCAGACCGGGCGTATGTATTAGAGGTCGGAAAGATTGTCCAGGAAGGAAAGGGCGAGGATTTGCTTCACGACCCATCTGTTCAACAAGCGTACCTGGGCATCGGGAAAAAGTGTGATTGACAACCTGCTTGACAAGGTAC
>DFYN01000094.1:6342-11988 GCA_002383615.1 Anaerolineaceae bacterium UBA4081 | reverse complement strand
AATGCCATCCTGACCTTCCAACTCCGACCGGGTGACAGCCTGGTGGAAAGCGACCTTGCCCGCCAGCTGGGCATCAGCAAGACTCCCGTCAGGGACTCGTTGCTGCGCCTTGAAAAGGAAGGGCTAGTCGTCAAGGTCCCCTTCAAGGGTTCCTACGTAGCCTCCATTACGCACGAGAGCGTCATTGAACTGTTTGAGATCCGGGCTGTGTTGGAAGGTCTGGCAGCACGGCTGGCGATACCGGAAATAACTCCTGATGAGATAACAGACCTGACGAGGGTGGTTGATTCACACGAAAAAGCCCTGCGCAATGGCGCGATTAGCGAAGCCGCCGGGTATAACCGCAAGTTCCATCAGACCATCATCCAACATTGTACCAACGAACGATTGCTGCAAATTTTAGGCAATTTGGATGACCATCTGCAGCGTTTTCGCCTGCTGTCCAATTACCAGCGAGGGACTGCTTTGAAATCAGTCGAGGAGCACCGCCAAGTATTGGCTGCGCTCAAGAAACAAGACGGCGCTGCAGTTGAGCAAACTATGCGCCAACATCTTCAAAATGTCCTGGTGGATTTATCTGAGCAGGATTTTGACCAACTGGTTGATTTGGTCAGCGCAATGGCGCCGCATCAACTTATCAAGTCCGAGGAATAACCTCAACGGAAAGTAATCATTGATTCAAGGAGCAAAAAGCATGACTAAGAAGTGGGAATACCGTTACCGTCTGTACAAGCACCTGCAGGCTAATCAAGGTGCCATTTACGCCGAAGCCAAGAAAGTATCTGAAGAAATTGGCATCACCCCAGAAATGCGCGGCAACCTGGGCTTAACTGGCTCAGTCAGCGGCTGTCACGGATTGTTGGCAAGTGAAGTGGAAGAAGCCATGGCGGCTGTCTCCCGCAAGGTGCTGCCCAGCGCTGTGTTAGACGAACAAATTCGGGACGAAGTCAAAGCCTTTTATGGCGATGAATACGACGCCTGCCTCGTCAACACCTGCGAAGCCGGTCTGGCTGTCTCTTATGAAGTCTTGTGCCAGGCACCCAGCATGGGTCGCGGTGACACCTACCGAACCCGCTATATGGCACCTTACGAGCGCCACATGCACCACCAGGGCGCTTACGGTCGCCCATTCCCCCCCAAGTATAAAGAAGTCAACGCTGAACGCGGCGAAGCTGCGGGTGAATACGGCGTGCAGGGCAAACGCCTGATGAACCTGGACACCATTTTTGTTCGTCCAGAAGGCGCCACATACGAATGCCACGGCATCAAGTACAACCCCATCCCCAATATGCTGCACCTGGATGCCAAATCGACCGTCAAACGCTTCCGCCAACTGGCTGACCGCCACGCCGATACCCTCGCCGGGCTAGCCTCCCTGGGTTATGACACCCCGGGTTATGGCTACGGCGAGAAAGAGAAGAACGGTGCGCCGACCCTCCAATCAGGTTTGGGCGAAATGGCGACCGAGTTGGACATCCCCTATATCGTCGATAACGCCTGGGGCGTCCCCTTCATCGGCACCGACATCCGCAAGACAGGCGGAACCGTCATCATTTACTCCATGGATAAAGCCGCAGGCGCACCCACAAGCGGTCTCATCATCGGCAAAGAAGAAGAAATGGTCTTAATCCGCCGCGCAATGGGTGTCCATGGCGCACGCTACGGCACCCTTTCTTCCCATGGCAAGGCTGCGTTTGTGGGATACGATCCCGGTAAGGAAGCGCTGGCTGGCGCCCTGGCTGCGATGAAAATCCTCAAAGACCGCCCGCAAATCCCCATGGCAGCCCTGGATGCCCTTTATAACATCACCATGGAAGAGTTTGAGAAACTGCCGAAAACCCTCCAATATGGTTGGAAGATTTTCAAATCACCTAACTGCCAGGCTGTGGAACTCAACTATTATGACTCCTGGAAAGACCGCGATTTTGGCATCCCCATTTTCTCCATTGAAGATATGTATGCCGGTTCGCACATCCTGCAGAACTGCATGTCCCATATGGGAATGGTTCCAACTATCGCTTATGACGCGAACATCATGCTTTCGAACGGCGTGGGCAACATTGATGCGCAAGGCAAACTGATGGAAGAACCCACCCGCCTGATTGCCCGCTCACTGTTCAAGTCCATTGAAATCATCAGCCGCTATGCTGGATTACTGGATTAATGACATCGTAGCCTAATCCAGATGACGTCCGGTTCCTCCCTGTCACTTCCCTGATATGTCATCGCAAGGGAGGACGCCGGACAGAACCGCTTACAAACCGCACCGCAGACCGGCATAATTACCCCCCGCTCGTCTGCGGTGTCGCTTACACCCCTGGAGATCCCTATGAGCGAAGCGCTGGATCGCATCGTTGATGCACTGGATATCGAGACCTACTTCTACTGTAAAAGTGAGGAGGAAGCCCGTGACCTGGCGGAAGCCCTCATCGCAGAGCTACGCCTGCCGCATGGGGATATCGTCTTCCTGGAGCATCGCGGTTGGGGCGCGCGAGTCCGTATCCGCACCTACATCCACCGCCCTGGTGACCATTACCGCTGGATGGACAAAAAGGAGGAGGCTAAGTGAAAACAGTATTGTTGGCTCCCCTTGACCCCGTCCACGATAACGCAATCAAATTACTCCGGCGCAAACTGGAAGATGCCGGCTACACTGCGGTCAGCATGCCTCCCGGCACGACCGAGGATGAAGTCGTCGAAAAAGCGCTCACCCTGCACCCGGACGCCATCCTGGTCAGCCGTACGTTGGGGTATAAAGTCGCAGAGACCCTTGGGCGGCTGGTGGATCTGGCGGAAGCGGCTGGTTTGCGGGAGAAAACCCGGCTGGGAGTGGGTGGCATGGCAATTACCCGTGAAGTCGGCGCAGAACTGGGCTTTGATGCCACCTTTGCCGGCGACCTGAACATGGCAGATGTCTTTGCCTTCATCGAAGGCAAAGCCCTGCAGGCAGAAGCCAGCAAGCTACCAACCGTCGCACGCGAAAAACCTTCAGTTGTGGAAGGTTACACTTACACCTTCAAAGACAAGAAAATTGAAGCCCTTCTGGACCAAATTACAACCCAGATATTATCTTTTGTATCCGATAAAACGTCAGATGGAATCGAGCGCGCCCGGCTGCGGGAAGAGATGCTGGACCAACCGGCAGGCTCCCCAGTATTAACCCAGTTGCGCGCCCGCTACATTGCCCTGTGCGATGAAGAGACCGCAGCCTTCTATAACAATGGCAAACTACCCTCCGGCGTCCGCTGGTTGGGTGCCGAAGAGGTTGCACGCATCCCGGAAGTGATTGAAACAACCCTCGCACCGCATGAACCCCTTCAGCATGCAGGCAAGCGACCTTACATCTTTGTCCAATATGGCACCGGCTGCCCGGTCATGGACATTATGCACATCAAAACCGCCGAAGCCTGGGGCGCAGACGGCATCCTCCATTTTGATCCTTCCTGGGGAGCGCAGCGCGAAGGCTTGCTGGAAGGCTGCCTGACCCACGAACATGACGGCACCATCCTTACCTATGACAATCTGAACCTGATTCACCAGTACAAGGACCCTGCCACTATGTGGAATGTGCGCGGTCACCGCGGTTTGAACACGGCAGAGACTCAAATCCTGGGGGCACGGGCAGGAGCTGACCTGTTCAAGATCAATATCCCCTACGGCGGTACAGCCGGCGGAACGGACCCGGAGCGATTGACGGTGGATGGTGTCTTCTCGCTGCGGCTGGCTGCAAAATACGGACTGCCCTTTGACATTCCCGGCAACGACGAACTGAGCGGCGTGCCACCCCATAAAACCTTCGCCGGCATCCTGATTATGATGATGCTTGGTCTCAAACTGGGCGGGCAGCCCATCCCCAAGCCTTTGTTGTGCTATTCACCCTATATGCAAATTTATGGTTATATGGACGATAACATGGTGGATATGAATACCGCCAAACTGGCTGTCTGGCGTGAAATTGTCGATACGCCCATCTGGCCGGGAGAACCAGTTGGGTTTATGACCCACACGCCTGACCGGGTGCAGTCTGCCATGACCACCGCAGCGCATGTCGCTCTGGCTGCCACGCTGGGCGTGGATGCCATTACCATGGCATCTTCAGACGAAGCCTACTCCAAAGGTCCCATATCCGCCCCTGCGCGGGTGGACTCACTGCGTGCCGTGCGCGACTTGCTCCGCTTTATGGGCAGCGCCAAATTCCTACCCACACCAAAAGCATCTGACCTGCTGGAACAAATCCACCGCGGCATTACTGAAACATTGCAGACCATTGCCGACCGCGGCGATTTCACCGCGTCCATTTATGAGGGTCACCTTGGCAGTGTGGACGACGGCTTATATCCCGGGCGAACTGGGCGTGGCACTGTCCGTACCTTGAAGTAACTCAAATGCGCATTATTGGCTTCGCCGGTACCGCCAAGAACACAGGCAAAACCACCACCGCCCTGGCGGTTCTGGCGCAGTGTGTATCGGCAAACCTTGCCACTGCCCTGACCAGCATCGGTTTTGACGGCGAGAACCGCGACCATGTTACCGGTTTACCCAAACCCCGCTACAACGTCGGTGCGGGCGCCCTGATTGCCACCGCCCAAAAACTGTTGCGGGTTGGGTCAGCCGTCGTGGAAATCCGCGAGACTACCGCCATCCAGACCATTTTCGGTCCTATCATGGTGGCAGAAGTGACCAAACCCGGTACAGTCGTGCTGGCTGGTCCCAACCGCCAGAGCGACCTGGCTGTCGTGGCTGCCATTTTTGAGCGCCTGGGGGCGGATGTTACCCTCGTGGATGGCGCGCTGAACCGGCTGGTACCCCTGATTGGGACGGATGCGCTTGTCCTCTCCACCGGTGCAGCCTTTGACGAGCGAATTCCAGTCATTGCCGAGCATGCCGCTGCACTGGCTTCACTTTGGAGTCCACATACCTTCGCTATCACCCTGCCCGCCTCGCTCAATATTCAAATCTTGTACTCAGACGGCGCAACTGCCGAAATTCCGGGTGGGTCGCTGCTCAGCGAAAGCGCCCAGGCGAACCTGCTGCACAGTCTGCACCACCCGGTTCACCGCCTGGTTATTCCTTTTGCCTGCCACCCGCGCTTGCTGGGGCTGATCCTGGAGCGGCTGCCTGGCAGCCAACTCGTCCTGGGTGACCCGCTCAAATGCATTGCCAGCGGCGACCCCCTCAATTGGCAAAAGGTCTGGCAGGATTGCAGCCGATTAGGTGTCACACCGTCTTATTTGCATAGCGTGCCTGTGCGGCTAATGACCGTTAACCCCTTCTTTCCGCGCTTCATCGCCAGCGAACACCGCTATGAACCCGCTTATGTCAACAGCGCTGAACTGGTCGAAGCCGTCCAGGTGGGCATCACCCTCTTCCCCGTCATGGATATCCGCCAGCCGCCTGAACCAAACTTTATTCGCTTGCTCGACCTTTCACCTAAGGAGCAATTATGAGCCCTGACCCTTACATTCATCAATTATTGGATGCAGACCTGCCCTGTGCCGCCAAGGAACCGCTGCACGGCAGCCTCAATACTATCCTGCATGCCCGGGCAGACCAGCGCGGTTTGGAGTTGTGCCCCTATCCTTCCCGCGCCATCCTGAAAGATGAGGTTCATGAGCTGATCATCACCGCCGAGGAAAGCGCTGCCCC
>DFYN01000094.1:1351-6255 GCA_002383615.1 Anaerolineaceae bacterium UBA4081 | reverse complement strand
TCAATCCGGGCGACTCGATTGAATTTACCTTTGTTCAGGGTAAGAAAATCTGGAAGTAAGTCGACGCTATCTCAATCTGTTTGAATCACATTTTTAAGGAGACCTTCATGGAACAAATCAAAGTAGCAGTTATGGGTTTTGGTCATATTGGAAGTTACGCCACCCGCGGTATCCTGCTCGCTGCAGATATGACCCTGGTGGGCGTGGTTGACCTGGAAAAGCGCTTGCCGGACATCCGCAAGGAACTGCCGGAAGTTGCGCTGGCGCCATCGGTGGATAAACTGCCCGCCAAACCGGACGTGGTCATTTTGACAGTNNGTGGATTGCTTTGACATGCACGGCGACCCGTTCATGGCGCTGCAAGCACGCATGAACGCCGCTGCCCTCAAAGGCAACGTCGCCAGCATCCTCTCTTCCGGCGTGGACCCCGGCATCAGCACCATGATTCGTGCTTTGTTCGAAATCTGGGCGCCAACCGGTCTGACCTACGTGTCCTACGGTCCAGGTATGAGCATGGGTCACACTGTGGCTGCCAAATCTTACGAGGGTGTACGGGATGCCTTCTCAGTTACCCGCCCCGGCGATCCGGGCTGCCACAAGCGCGACCTGTACCTGGAAATTGTGGACGGCTACGCCTTCGATGAGGTCAAGGGACGCATCCTGCAGGACCCATACTTCAGCCACGATGATGTGCGTGTCTTCCAGGTGGATGATGTGACCCCGCTGATGGATATGGGACATGCCATCCAAATCCACCGCAAGGGTGGCTCCAGTGGCATTGACAACCAGTTGCTGAGTTTTGAGACCACCTTCCACAACCCCGCCTCCACCGCCCAGGTGCTGGTCGCCTCTGCGCGTGCCACCACCCGCCTTTCTCCCGGCGCTCACACCATGCTGGAAGTGCCCCTCGGCGCATTCCTGTTCGGTGACCTGGCGACGAGTATGAAGAGGTTGGTGTAANNGTGAGTAGGAAGTTGTAATTAGAGAGCGGGTCGAGCATGCGACTTGCTCTCTTTTTATTCTTTACAGGTTGATATGGTCTCTATTCTCTTTTTATTATTCTCTACTGCTTGACCTATTCTCAAATCTCTAATTACTTTTCCAAAATTTTGACCTACTCCCTATTCACTATTCACTACTCTCATTTATTGACCAGCTCGCTATTTACTACTCTCTACTTGTTGTATAATCTCCTCAACNNCGCCTGCACCATCACCCTGCCCATCGGCACCACCACGCCTGAACCCGTGGACGTGGTCGCCACCGCCGTCCAGGCAACCATTAACGCCAGCCTGCCGCCTGCCGAAGCCACTGCTGTCCCGCCGGTGGATCCCACCGCTGCCCCGGCAGAACGAACTGTTACGCCGCCTTCATATAGCGGTCCCATCGCAGAATTTGCCTACACTGACACCAGCCGCAACCTGTGGGTATGGAGCCAGGCAAACGGGCTGCGCCAGTTGACTGCCAGCGGCGACGTGGATTTTGCCCGTATTTCACCGGACGGCTCACGGCTGGTATTTGTCAGCACTGCCAATTGGGAGCAGTATCGCCTCAACATTATCTATGCCAACGGCAGCGGTATGCGTGAACTGCTTTCGGCTGCCGGTCTGGCTGCCATTCCGCATCACACAGACGCCATGGGTGTCGCCCCGCTGCAAGTTGAGTGGCTGGACGCCAGCACCATCGCTTTCAACACCCGCTCGGTCTTCCAGATGGGTTTGAGTACCAATGATGACCTGCATACCCTCAACGTCGACAGCCTCGCGCTGACCGAGCAGCTTTCTATGGGGTCAGGCGGTTATTTCTACTACTCTCCCGATAAATCCCAGATTGCCATCAGCACCCCCACTGCCATCCACCTGATGAACGCCGACGGCACCAACATCCGCTCCAACGTCGCCACCTTCCTGCGCGTCAACACCGCCAGCGAGTACCTGTTTGCCCCGCCCATCATGTGGACACGAGACAGCGCCAACATCCTGTTCGCCATTCCACCTGAAGAGCCGTGGGGCACCTCTGCCCCAACATACCTTTACCGCATCAACGCCGCCAGCCTGGCGCAGACCGAACTCGGTCAGATGCCCGGCGCATTACTGAACAGCACCACCATCTCCCCAGCCGGTACGCATGTTGCCTGGATGCGTACTGACCCCTCCAACCAGGTGGAGATGCGCCTGTACAACCTGACTGCTGCCACTGATACCTACTTTGCCACCGAGACAACCGAAGCCATCTGGAGCCCGGGCGGACAGTACTTCCTGAGCGGCAACCAGATTGCACCCGGCGGACTGGTGGTCTACGATGTGGGCGCATACCCCAATGCCCTGTCTGCTTCCGGCTACCTGGTGGACGGCATCTGGCTGGAGTACACCCGCTTCGCCATCCTGCTGGCTACCGATACAGCTTACGAGGTTCGCGTCGGCAGCGCTTCCCTGGTCGACACCATCTTGATTGCCTCAATGCCCAAGGGCACAACGACTGTGCCTTCTCTTGGGAAATAGTAAATAGAGAGCAGGTCAGTCTTAGTGAATAGGGAGTTGTAAATAGAGAGCAGGTCAAGCTTATAAAAATGGAAGTAGTGATTAGAGATTTGTGAACAGGTCAAACAAAAACAGAGAGCATGTCGAACGTCCGACCTGCTCTCTGCTCTCTACTTACCTTGTCTTATGCTTGACCTAATCTCTTCTCTCTAATTTCTATTTACACCCTAAAACAGCCCCGTCACCTGTCCCGTCTCCAAATCCAAATCGACGTCATAGAATGCCGGGCGGGTGGGCAAGCCGGGCATGGTGCTCATCTTGCCACACAACGGGTACAGGAAGCCCGCCCCCACGGATGCGCGGACTTCGCGCACCGGGATGCGGAAACCGGTCGGCACACCCTTCAACGACGGGTCATGGCTCAGCGATAAATGCGTCTTCGCCATACAAATCGGCAACTTGTCGAAGCCCAGGCGGGTGTACGCCGCAATCTGCTCCTCTGCCTCAGGCGAGTAGTCCACGCCGTCCGCGCCGTACACTTCGCGCGCGATAGTCTCGATTTTCTCCTTGATGGTCGCCTCCAGCGGATACAGGAAGCGGAAACTGGAGGGCTTGTTGGACGCCTTCACCACTTCGTCCGCCAGTTCCAGCGCGCCTTCGCCGCCCAGCGCCCAGTGCCGGCAAATGCAAGCCGCTTCCGCGCCGGCTGCCACCGCTGCCGCCTTGATCAGCTGCAGCTCCGCCTCTGTGTCGGTGGCAAAGGTATTGACCGCCACCACCACCGGGATGCCGTACTTGCGCGCGGTCTGGATGTGGTGCTCCATGTTGCCCAGCCCCGCCCGCAGCAGTTCCAAATTCTCAGAGGTGTAGGCTGCGTCCAACGGCTTGCCTGCCACCACTTTCGGTCCACCGCCATGCATCTTGAGCGCGCGCACCGTCGCCACCAGCACCACCACACTCGGCACCAGTCCGGACGTGCGGCACTTGATGTCCATAAACTTCTCCATACCCATGTCCGCGCCAAAGCCGGACTCGGTCACCACGTAGTCCGCCAGTTTGAGCGCAATCTTGTCGGCAATGATGCTGCTGTTGCCGTGCGCAATGTTGGCGAACGGTCCGGCATGCACAAACACCGGCGTGCCCTCCAGGGTCTGCATCAGGTTGGGCTTGATGGCGTCGCGCATCAACACCGTCAGCGCACCTGCCGCGCCCAGGTCGTCCGCCGTGATGGCTTCGCCGGACTTGCTCAGCCCGATGACCATCTTGCCAAGGCGCTCGCGCATGTCCGCCAGTGAGGTGGTCAACGCCAGCACCGCCATGATTTCGCTCGCCACGGTGATGTCAAAGCCGGTGCTGCGTTCGTGTCCGGTCTCTTCCGGTCCGGTGCCCACCGTGATGCCGCGCAGGAAGCGGTCAGAGGTGTCCAGCACGCGTCGCCAGGTAATGGTATCCGGGTCAATGTCCAGCCGGCACAGGCGCTTGCGCTCCTCGGGCGTCAGGTCGTCCGGGTTGGTCTTGGTGATGCCCAACTTCTTCAGCCGCGCCTGCATGCCGCGCGGGAAGGTGCGTACGCCCTGCTTGTTGGCGGGCAGCAGCCGGTTGAACAACTGCTCGTCGGTTGCTTCGGATTCGTGCAGCATGCGCACGTCAATCGCCGCCGCCAGCAGGTTGTTGGCAGCCGTGATGGCGTGGATGTCGCCAGTCAGGTGCAGGTTAAAATCTTCCATTGGGATGACCTGCGAATAGCCGCCGCCGGCAGCCCCGCCCTTGATGCCAAAGGTGGGACCCTGCGAGGGTTGGCGGATGCAGGTGATGGTGCGGAAGCCGCGGTGCGCCCCCAGCGCCTGCGAGAGCCCCACCGTGGTGGTGGTCTTGCCCTCACCCAGCGGGGTGGGCGTGATGGCAGTCACGTCAATGTACTTGCCGTCCGGCACATTCGCCAGGCGCGCCAGCACTTCCAGCCGCACCTTGGCTTTGTACGGACCGTAAAATTCAATTTCTTCAGGCTTGAGACCCAGTTCTTCGGCAATCACGGCAATTGGTTTCAGGTCAGACGCCTGGGCAATGTCAATATCGGCGGGAACAGGGGAGACACGTTTGAGGGGGGTGGGTTTGAAGTCCATCGGGCAGCTCCTTGGGAAGTCAGATAGGTTAATTATGGAGTGATTTGGTAAGAAATGCAAGGGTAAAATGGATTCTTAAATGTTGACCAAACCCCTTGATTTTAGGTTCAGGACATGTTACAGTACATATACGGTCAGAACGATTGACTTTCAGTACATCTGGCGATGGACTGCCAGAGCCATTCCCTGCGGCAACGCAGGGGGAAAGGTAGAGCAATATGCCAAGAGCAAAGAATATCTGGGTAATCCCCATGCCGGATGGCAAATATGCCATCAAACGTGAAGGCACCCCCAAACCGCT
>DFYN01000094.1:0-1212 GCA_002383615.1 Anaerolineaceae bacterium UBA4081 | reverse complement strand
AATATAATGCAATGGAATTTGATACGTTATTAGAAATTGTCGGGGAAGATCCGGTCTTTGAATCATCCATTCTGCTCGCAGGCAATGTGGACCCCAGGACCATCCGTATCCAACTGTCGCGCTGGGTAAAAGCCAACAAAATTTATCAGTTGCGCAGGGGGCTTTACTCAATTGCTCCCCCCTATCAAAAAACACAACCGCACCCTTTTTTGGTCGCGAACCATTTTCAGCATGCATCTTATGTCAGCCTTCAATCTGCATTATCATTTTACGGACTCATTCCCGATGTCGTGAATATGACCACCAGCGTATCCACTGGTCGCCCGGGACGATTTGAAACGCCGTTGGGGACTTTCCAATATCGGCACGTGATGACAAGCCTGTTGTTTGGTTATCAACTGACTGAATTAGGTGGACAAAGCGCGCTCGTTGCCGCTCCTGAAAAAGCGCTCCTGGATTTGATCTACCTACAACCCGGGGGCGATTCGCCTGACTACCTGAATGAGTTGCGATTGCAGAACACGGATAAATTGGATCGGGACTCGCTCAGAAAACAATCAGAAGCATTCAACTCGCCCAAACTGCGCAATGCGGTCAAAAATATTCTGCGGTTAATTTCCGGTGAAACAGGAGAATTCGAGGATCTATGAAAGGCTATCTGGCAGACCTNNGCCGGGCGGAAGGAACCTGGTGCGTGAGTACATGCAGGCGCGGATTTTGGAATCCCTGCAGCGGTCAGGCGCGATGATACCCCTGGCTTTTCATGGCGGCACTGCGCTGCGCTTCTTGTTTTCGCATGGACGCTACTCTGAGGATCTGGATTTTGCCCTGGAAGGAAATCCTGAAACCTATGATTTCAAAAGTTACCTGAAAGCCATTCGCAATGACCTGTCTCAAGAAGGGTATCAGGTTGACATCAAGGTTAACGACCAAAAGACCGTCAACAGCGCGTTTATCCGCTTCCCGGGTTTGCTGTACGAAATGGGCTTGTCGCCCATGCAAAGCGAGGTGCTGGCAGTCAAGATCGAAGTCGATACCCATCCGCCCAGGGGTGCCGGCTTGACCACCACCGTTGTCAGGCGCTTTGTTATCCTGCGGCTGCATCACCACGACAAAGCCTCCCTGTTCTCCGGCAAACTTCACGCCGTCCTGCAGCGACCCTACCCCAAGGGGCGCGATATGTATGATTTGCTCTGGTACCTGAGTGACCCC
>DFYN01000147.1:26059-26192 GCA_002383615.1 Anaerolineaceae bacterium UBA4081 | reverse complement strand
GCAATCAATGGAAACCAAGAGATATTCCCAACGGGAAGAGTTCGATCAAATGCGACATAAGCAATGGCAACCGTCGTGAACATGGCAAGCATGGTATAGAAGGTAACGGTCGGAGCCGGCACTTCGTAAAGGA
>DFYN01000147.1:24298-25892 GCA_002383615.1 Anaerolineaceae bacterium UBA4081 | reverse complement strand
GCCAGCAGGCAACCCACAAGACCCAGATTGTAAATATAGAAGAATTGACGTTGGAAGATAAGGAGCATAGCTAGGAGTAATAACACAGCTATGCCTGAGCGGATTGCAACGACAGACAGGGGAGAAAAACCTAGAATAAGCGCTTGTTTGCCAAAAATCGGAGTCAAACCCAGCATAAAGGCTGAGGCAAACCCGGCTGAAATCCCTTTTTGGCGTCCGTTCATGTGGTTCATTTCATCCCAATAATGCTCGTACTTCGTCCATCAACTCATCACTCATAAAATCCCCTTTTTGCATAAGGGTTTTGATATGACCTTTCAAACGTTCCTTTTCTGAAGGGGTCAACTCCTTGGCAGTAATAACGATAATGGGGATATCTGTCGTGGTGGGGTCAGCCTGCAGGGCTGCAATAACACCAAACCCATCNNGTCGCTTCATACAGCTGAAATTCTCCCTGGGATTGCAAGATACGGCGGATTAACCGGCGGACATCCGGGTTGTCGTCGACAATGGCAATTCGAGGGAACCTGTCCATTTGCACTTTGGAGAGGGCAGCCAACAATCCTTCTTCGGCGTTTTCTTCCATTCCCTTACCTGGGGTCAGGGTTTTTGACCAACCTTCGCCCAGGATATTGCGTTCAATCGGTGTGGTGTGACCAGTGCAATTAATGACCACAGTCTCGTTGGGTTTGATAACCCCGGCGCGGATAAGTTTTATGAGACCAGCAAAGGCAACCCCGGTGGCAGGTTCAATGGACACCCCTTCCATTTTGGCAAGGAAATGCATTGCCCGGAAGGCTTCCTCGTCAGTGACACTCTCAAACACACCGCCTCCAGCACTCATCATGTGTTGGCGAAGTAAGCTATAAGTTCGACCAGGATCGCCAGTGGCGAGGGTTTCAATCAGCGTACGGGGTGATTCAACCGCGGGAGCAACGTCCAAATCCTGTTTCCAGGCATGTGCCATCGGCGCACAACCTTCCGCTTGAATAGAAGCCATCTTGGGTATACGGTCGGTCCAACCCATCATCAGCATTTCTTGGAACCCTTTTATGACACCCAGAGGACCCATGCCGCCACTAACGGATTGTACGTACCAATCCGGTGCGCGTAAAGAAAAACCATTAGCTCCTGATGGGGGTCCTTGGTGGATAATTAATTGTTCGCCAATCTCAAAGGCAACTGTTTTCATGGCTTCAATGCAGGGCACACTTCTCGCCCCTAGGTCCTGCAAAATGCCTCTTTGTTTTGCAAACTCGGCAGCTACCTTCTTCGCCTGATCATAGGACCCGGTAATCTTAATTACCTGGGTGCCATATAGGGCGACCTCGCGCATTTTTGCTGCTGGCACCTGGCTGGTCAAGAATGCCCAAATTTTTATACCTGCTCTAGCACCATAAGCTGAATAAGAAATGGCAACATTTCCAGTTGAAGCAACCACCAATTCAGTGATGCCTGCTTCTTTAAGTGCAGCAATGTTGACTGCTGCCTGGCGGTCTTTGAAGGAAGCAGTAGGTCCTTGCCGTTCATCTTTGATAAATAAATTGGGATTACCCAGCATCATTCCAAGGTTAGATGCGCGCAGTAAGGGTGT
>DFYN01000147.1:10077-24287 GCA_002383615.1 Anaerolineaceae bacterium UBA4081 | reverse complement strand
TGGGCGAGATGCGTATAGTCATAACGCGCTTGGCGCCATAGGCTGCCACACTTAGGACATGCCGGTGATGATGGGAAATAGGCTGCCTGGTGACTACAATCGAGGCATTCTACAATGAAGTGGGATGACATCCGGAATTATTTCCCTTCGACGTTACTGCCAGATATTTGATTCAGGGCAGATTCAAGCTGAATCAGTAATTCCTTTTGCCGTAAAGTTGACTTCGACATCATCTGGCTACCGAACTCGGCAAGCAACATATGTTGCTCCGGTGTCAGGTCAGCCCCCGTCAGAATGATTACAGGCATCTTGGCATAAGATGGATTAGACCGGATTTTGCCCAAAAGTTCAAATCCATTCATGCCTGGCATAAAGAGGTCCAAAATGACGGCATCTACTGAGGCAGTTTGTAATACTTGATCTGCTTCTTCACCACCGGCAGCGGTTAATGTCTTAAAACGCGAATTATCTTCCAGTAACTTGGTGACTAGTCGAAGGTCAGCCGGGTCGTCATCCACAACGAGGATAGTTTTGATTTGACCAGCGTGGTTGAGCCGATTGACGGCATTCAGTAAATCTTCCTGTAGGAAAGGTTTTACAAGGTAATCAGATGCGCCAAGGGAGAATCCGGTTTCAGCTTCTTCCAAAATGCTGCAAATCACCACAGGAATAGAGCGGGTGCGTGCATCGCTCTTGAGGTCGTGAATAACCGTCCAGCCATCCGAGCCTGGCATCATCACATCCAGGGTGATAGCAAATGGCTGGATTTCAACTGCACGAGAAACAGCACGCGAGGAGTCTGTTAAGGCAACAACCTTGTACCCATAGGGTTCCAGGAATCGTTCATAAAGTGAAATCACCTGTTCATCATCGTCGATGCACAAGACAACTTTCGTACCTGGCTGTATAGATCCTTGTACCTCTTGAGTAGGTAATGTGACTGGCAATGCAAAGAAGAAAGTAGAACCTTTTCCAACTTCACTTCGTAGCAAACCAATCCGACCGCCGTGGATCTCAATCAACGAGCGTGAGATCGACAAGCCAAGACCGGTACCACCGGTCTTGCGGGTAGGCGAATCATCCACTTGCGAAAACGGCTGGAATAGTTTTACCTGATCAGCTTCAGCAATNNGTGGATAGTTTAGCTTCGACAATAATGCTGCCCTCGTCAGTGAACTTCGCAGCGTTAGAAAGGAAGTTGAGTAAGACTTGTTTGATACGGGTTGCATCAAGTTTTACCAACGGCAAGTTGGGTTGGATAATGGTTTCTAGCTTGATGGATTTTGCTTTGAATAATCCGGATGCAGTTGGCAGGACGCTATTGATCAAATCTGACATGCTGACCTCCTCCCGCTGCAGCTCCATCTTGCCTGCTTCAATCTTGGAAAGGTCAAGGATATCATTGATCAGTGTCAGCAAGTGTTGACCGGAATTGTAGATCGCTTCCAGGTCCGTTTTCTGGGTGTCCGTCAAAGGACCATCAATACCCTTTAAGATTACGCGTGAAAAACCGATGATTGAATTCAAAGGCGTGCGTAGTTCATGGCTCATATTTGCCAGGAACTGGCTCTTTAGACGATCCAGCTCACGGATTTCAATGATCGCTTGTTGAGCAACCTCATACGAGCGGGCGTTTTCAATTGCCACAGCGATTTGGTCAGCCAGAATCTGGAGGGTGCCAAGCTCATCTTCGCTAAACACACCAGCTTTATCACTGTGCAAATCCAGTGCGCCAAGCATTCGCGTTCCAGCCTTGAGAGGAATACACAGTTCTGCACGCGTATCCGGTAGGAGAGAATGCGGATAGAAGAGCGGATTATCGCTGGTGTCGTTGATCACAACAGGAATACCTTTATCAGTTACTTCACCTACGACAGATTTGGAGCCAACTGCCAGTTTCATTCCTTGCTGCTTGAGCTCAGCCCCTGCAGCGCCAGACGCTTCGCGAATGGAAGCCGTCAAGCCTGCCTCATCGACAAGAAATAGCGCAACGTGATAATAATTGAAACGCGTCTGCACAAGAGTCACGATACCACTCAACAGGGAGTCCAAAGATAAAGTACTTGTGGTATCACGAGCAATTTCTGCGGCGGTCTGCAACTCAAGAGCACGCCGTTGAGCCTCACCGAGGAGACGCTGCCTTTCCAACGCGACTGCAATGTTATTGCCTGCCACCCGCAGCCGGCGAATGTCTTCAGCATAATAATCGACAGGTTGGTCTGAAGTAGCTGTCAGGATACCGACAAGGCGTCCGCCTGATTTCAGGGCGATAAAGCAACCCGAAACAATAGAAAGGGAACCTAACACTTGTTTTGATTTCTCATCCAGGGTTTCCGACGCAGCGACATCATTGATGATCAGGTCGTCAGACATCAAATGGCGGAATACAGGAATTTCGGCGGCTGAGATGCGAGTACCGCCATGCTCGAATTTACCCATCGTGTCATGGAATCCAAGGATCTCAAACTCAGTGGGTTCACCCGCTTGTTCACGTAAAACAGTCATCAATCCAACCCGTTGGGCAGAGCGTGGGAGCAGGTAACGCATAACAAGCTGAACCAAATCCAGGGATGATTGTGACTGCGCGATACCTGAACTGATACGGTAGAGCAGGTCTGTCTCGGCGAGCGCTTCCTGGGTCTGGCGATATAGCTTCTCATTTTCTTTTTCTGTACGCATACGTTCTCGAAGCTCTTGTTGAGCGGAGGCAAACAATTCAGCGTTCTCAAGTGCGAGGCTGAGTTGTGAACCGACTTCTTGAATGAGCAACCGTTCGTCTTCGCTCCACTTATGCTCTGGCTCACTTGAGATGACTTCGATCAACGCTGTTCTAGCGTCACGAAGCTTTATCGGGGCAGCCAGGGCAGGGTTGTGGTCACCTTGTAAATCTGATGAGATTACCTGACCTTTCTCTAAACTATCCCGCCCCGCTTGTGTCCAAATTTCATGCGCAGGGCTCGCAACATCCCCTAAAATTGCCACGCCTTCCAGTTTTTCTTCATAGGCTACAGGCGCAGGTGAAGGCGCAGGAGCAGATGATGTTCTTGGTTTTAGTGAAGGTATTGCGGGGGTAACCTCTGGTTGAGCCAGGATTATTCGTTGTGCGAGCCCTCGTAATCCTTCAGGCACACCATCCGGGTTAATACGCGGGAATATATTAAATCGGACTGTAACCTGGTTTTCGTCTGCTGTTGTAAAAATGAGGTCAATTTCTGCAGGGTAATCATTTCGTGCTATTAATCCTTCTAAGAACTTTGCACTTTCAGGTGTGATGGCAGTCGTCAGGAGACTTTTCCCAATAAAATCGTCAGAAACAAAACCAAGTGTCTCAGATACTTCAGCCCCACAGCTGAGGTAAATTAACTCAGAGTCGCATTCCCACGCCCAGGACTTATAGGTATCACTACCTGCTTGGGGGGCTAATGTTTGCTCGCCGCCATCCTGGAGCAAGGAGAACAGGTCATTTAGACGCGAATTAAGCAGATTCTTGGCCATATTGGACGATCTCCTGTGCCAGGGCACGATATTGCAAGGATGCCCGGCTCTTAGGTGCGTGATGGATAATTGGGACGCCTACCACTGTACATTCCCTGAGTTTGGTGTCAACCTCAATCACAGTGTCAAGTACACCTGTTCCAAAGGTTGTTCGTAGTTGCTCGCTCAGTGAGCGGTGGATGCGATTGCGGCGGTCAAATAACGTAAGCAGCAGGCGATAGGTTAATTTTGGATTAGACGATCCTCGTATTCGTCGGATGAGGCTCATCATATTCCTGAGGGCAATGATGCTGAAGTATTCTGCCTGCGTGGGCACCAACAATAAATTGGAGGCTGTCAATGCATTGAGTGTAATAGCACCCAGGAAGGGCGGGCAGTCAATGACAATATAATCAAAATCAATGCCAGATGAAGCGATGGCATTGCTGAGTGTTGTTTCATAATTTTGATGGGACGGCAACATGCGCTCCACCAAACCCAACTCGCCATTTGCGGCAATGATGGATAAGTTTGGCAGGTTTGTAGGTAGCATTATAGAAGAAAGGGGTGCTTTCTCAAGGAGAACATTCACAATTGTTCGAGAAACTGTGGCAGGTTCAATTCCCATGGCGAGACTCAAGTTTGCCTGGGAATCAAGGTCAACCAGTAAAACTTTGTAGCCCATATCTGCCAATGAACTTCCCAGGGAAATTGTTGTGGTGGTTTTTGCCACGCCACCTTTTTCGTTTGCTACAGAAATGACATATGTCATGATATGCCTCTTTGCATCATTCCTGGACTGGTGTTTCCGGTAGCGTTGGTGCGTCTGGTTCAGGCGTCTCTTCTATGTTTACTTCCGGTTGGCGCACTAGAATTTGAGCGCGTGATGCTCCTAAAACCCTTTGCAGTTCCCGAGCAGCAATTTCCAACATCTCCTTCGGGTTGTTCGTCGATCGGATTTGCCCCGTGATTTCAAGCACACGTCGCTCGCGTTCAGCACGGCGGACGGTCTGTTCAAACAAGCGGGCATTTTCTAGTGCAAGTCCTACCTGGTCAGCAACGGATTGGACCGTGGTCACGTCATCGGATTCCCACGCGAAATCACCTTGCTGGTGTTGCGAGAGATGGATGACACCAATCGTTTCACCGCGTAATTTAATTGGAACAGCCATGGTGGCATCAGGTGAGCTAGTATCTGCCGAGGTCACTATTGGTTCGCCGGTTTCAAGAACATGGCTCATAGATTCTGGCGTCTCTTCCGACTTGACGATTGAACCCTGGCTTGTCCGCAATAGGTTAATCACGCCACGGTCAGCCAGCAACTTACCCCATTCCTGTTGCAAGTATTGGCGATGGACTTCCTGAGATTCTTCCAATGCTCGCAGAGTTTCAAGGTAGAGCAAGTTATTCGAAATTGCGACTGCAACCTGATCTGCAAGTGTTGAGAACAAGTCAATGTCTTCTTGAGTAAATGCCTCTGATTTGACACTTTGCACATCCAACGCACCAATTACTCGAGTGCCAATTTTCAATGGCAGTGCCATTTCTGAACGCGTGTCGGGCAGATCTGGATTGTTAAAGAAGGTCGCATCCTGACCGACATCAGTCGCAATACGAGGTTGACCAGTGCCGGTGACATAACCCACAATACCGACCTGACCAACACGCAAGCGGTGTTGACGGGCTAACATACGCTGACCACCAACTGAGTTTGAAGCCCGTAATTGGGCAAACTCAGCTTTCTCGTCCAACAAGAAAATACCTACATGGTAGAAACCAAAACGGTCACTAATCAGGCGGACAACAGTGTTCAACAGTGTTTCAAGATCCTGGGTGGTCACAATGCCGCGCGCCACATCTGCCACTGTCTGGAGTTGGCGAGTCCGGAAGACCAGGGTTGTGTTCTGTTCCGCCAACTCATGAGTACGAGCTTGAACGCGGTCCTCCAACTCCACAATAGAAGCAGCTAACTGTCCGGTCATAGAGTTAAACGCTTCACTCAGGGTACCAATTTCATCTGAGGATTCAACCTCAGCGCGCGTAGAATAGTCACCGCTGGAAATCCGGGTTGCGGTTTCAGTCAGGTGTGTAATAGGTGCCGAGAAACTCTGCGAAACAATTGTCGCAGCAAAACCTACCAAGCCGGCTATTAAGGCAGCAATTAGAGTCGATAAACGGGTTTGTTCATTTTGAATCGCCAGGATTGCCGTTTGTTCCTGGACAAAGGTCACATACCATGGTTGGGTCGATAATTTAACAACAACACCTGCTTCCAAGTGGCGAGGGTCATCTTTATGGAGCTCAGCAGTAAAGTAAGGGTTAGTAATTAGGTTTTCCAATGTAAAGGATAACTCAGGGATGGATGCAGACAGATTAGATGTATCCGGTGGCAACAATCCTTGGGCTTGCAGATCACTTACTCTGGCTGCTGAGAGCGAGGATACTGATTTGTAAAGTAATGAGGGTGAGACAGTATCTGCAAGGCGGAGACCATTACTATCAACTAGAATTGGGTTGGACCGGCTACCAATTAATCCAACATCCTGGGTCAATAAACTCTGGAGGATACGGGCATCATACTTGGTACGAAGAACACCAATAATTTTGCCGTCCGGATTTCGGATTGGTGCGGAGAAGAAAATATATCCTTCGCCATTAATCGGAGAGAAGGTTACAGGTGTTACATACGCTGTACCCGTTGAAGCAGGTTGCTGGAAAACTGCTGAATAACGATCGCGGGAACCAATATTTACTGAGGATGTATCAAAGACATCTACACCAACCATATTGAGAATACCGTAAGAAGGTGGATACGACTGTTGTTTGGCGCGCAAGGTATTTAGTGTAACGCGCAACTCATCCTCTTGAGGTGATCCTATACGAAGCCCGGGGTCCAACTGCATATATGCTGAAACAACTGGCAGTTCCGCTTCCAGCAGAATTGAGTCAAGGTTGGATTGAATAAATGTATCTACCCTATTGGCGGTTTGATTAGCTGCCATCAGGAGCGCCTGGTCGGTTTGTCGTTTGATTGCAGATTGCACAAACTGGGTTTGAATAAGTGAAACAATCAGCAATGGCAACAACGCAATGGCGAGGGCACCGATGGTCAATTTGATTCGCAGTGTCGCAGCAACAAGTTCCATCGCAAACATTGTGATAAACACCATCAACAGAACAGCTAATGCTATCGGAATGATGATATTCATACTCGGTATGATTACCGGTGTGAATGGTGAGACTGTTTGCACAATCGCAGCTAAAACCGCACCCACCAGACCAATGGAGATTGCATATTCACCCGGGCGACCGGATATGGCAGCTGTCGAAACAATCAAGGCATACAGAAGCCCGAAAATTCCCAGGAGAATACCTGTTCCATTCACCAATGCCGCAAGTATGACGATGGTTATTTCAACCGCAGCAATTAAGATAAGTAATTTATTGTTACTATCCAATTGCCAAACTTCTGAACTCGCAAAAGTCGCCACCAGAGCAACAATCGTAAAAGCACCGGCAATGATGAATAGTTGCAAGGCAACAGTTTGCAGGGCTAGAAAGAGGAAAACCGCTGCGGCAACCCCGGACAGAATAGCTGTAAGGGTTGGCACAAGCCGAGTCGCGCGCCCAGCGATACCTGATGTTTTACTGGCTACAGCAGGACGCACAGGCATTCTTTCAGGTTGGGATTGTTCTTGGTGAATCATCAAGATTGCTCCGCCGGAGTACTAAGTTGAATACGAACTTCGTCCACGCCAAGTGAGCGCCCTAATTCCTGGGCAGTGGTTTGCAGGATCTTTTCAATGTCGGTTGAGTTACGAACTCTCGCGCTGATATCACCGACAAGATGCTCTTGTTCTGCGCGCTGCTGGATTTCTTCAAGAAGGCGTGCAGTTTCAAGAGCAAGGGTTAATCGGTCTGCCAGTGTACGGAGCATGGCAACTGTATCTGCTGGCGCTTCTTCTCCCTCAAACTGGACTTGGAGGACACCCAAAACTGTACCGCGCAATTCAAGTGGAATTTGAACGAGCGATTTATTGCCGCGCGGTTTCTTTGCCTTGATGATTGATGAGGCATCAGCAACAGGTTCAATTTGTGACCGCCTGGAGCGAAATGCAAGTGCTTTACGCGATCTACGGATGCGGGTCCGCCATGCCTGCCGGGTGTAAAGCGATAAACCAGATTCCATCTGCTGCAAGGTGTCTTGTAACTTACGCAACAGGGTCGCACGTTGGATTGCTACTGCCAACTGATCTGCTATGGTCTGAAGAATTTTGACATCCTCGGCTGAAAAGGCTTTTTCTACTGTACTCTGGACATCCAGGGCACCAATAATTTGGCTACCTGCGCGCAGAGGAACTGCCATTTCTGAGCGTGTATCTGGCAATAATGGGTTCTTGAAATGGACTGTATCTTCGGCAACATCCAATGCAATACGTGGCTCACCGCGCAAGGTTACATAACCCACAATGCCCTCTGCGCCTACTTTCAACCGATGGTTTTGGGCTAACAGCGCACGCCCCGCTTCACCTGTGGAAGCGCGTAAGACTGCAAATTCCTGCGCATCGTCAATCAGAAAGATGCTGGCATGATAAAAGTCGAAGCGGGAACGGATGAGGTCGACCGAACCACTCAGCAATGTATCGAGGTCGGTTTCCTGTGAAATGCTGTGTGCCACTTGACTGGCAACTTCAAGTTGATCGGCACGCTGGCGAAGATCGGCTGTACGTTCTTCAATGCTATGCTCCAGCGTTGCCTGTTGCTTTTCCAGGTCATCAGTAAGACGTTTTTGGCTTGCCAAAAGGGATTCAAGGCTATTAAGGATAATAGTAAGGGTAGCAATAATCGCTACGGAGATGAAAGCAAAGATCAGAATCGCAGAAGCCCAGGGCATAAAAGAAAATGATGCAGAAGGCGGGGTATTGTATGAAGCGACAAAACCATCAAAAAGAATCGTTGCAATTGTGACGGCAAGGGCAGCGTAGCCGGGTCGCGCACCAATTAATAACGTCGTGAGAACCACCATACCAAGGAAGAAGATAAGACCATTGCCTTGTAACCCGGTTTGTGAAAACTCAAGGACCCCAATCAAGTAAATGACACCAGTTAAGATGAACGCACGCAGGCGGACTGGAATTCTACGGACCACCGAAATTACCACGAGACCTGCAAAAGCGATTGCATATCCACCAAATAAAACCCAATTTTGGTTGGTAACCGCGGAATATGCAGACACGAAGAAAATGATCGCGCCAAGAATAGCAGCCACATTCGTGAGCAGTTGAATAGCACGGTTACGAATGCTTTGCAGGTCGACTATCTGCGTACTTGCTTGTATATCTTGCTTTGGGCTGGATTCTGGCGTGCTCATGCTTGCTCCTTATCAGACCGGTCGTCAACTTCTTTCGATTTATCCTCAGTTGGCGGGGTCAATGCAATAGCGACTTCGGCAACAGCAGGCAAGCGTCCAAGCTCGGTAACGGCAGTCTTGAGGATATCTTCTACATTCAATGCTCGGCTAAAAAGTGCAGAGAGTTCATTGAGTTTTCGTTCTTGCATGGCTCGCCGTTGGGTTTCTTCCAACAAGCGGGAGTTTTCAAGCGCCTGGGCGGTTTGCGTTGCAATCGAGTCTAGGAATGCTTGCTCTTCTTCAGTAAATGCTGTGGATGCTACATCAAGCGAAATCGTTCCAAGAGGTTGGTCACGAAGCAAGAGGGGGATCTCAACATGCCGTAAGCCTGAAGCAGAGATTGTTGCATCTTCGTAAGCGTACGAGAGGATCTCATGTTGACCTCGGGCTTCAGTCCAGGCTTGCTGGATATAGGCGCGGTTGAGGGTTTCGATTTCAGAAAGGGTTTCCTGGGTTTCCTGATACAACCTTGCATTTTGAAGCGCAATTGCGAGACTGTCGGCAATAGATTGCATAACCACAATATCATCTTCGTCGAATGCTTCTGATTGGGTTGATTGGATGGATATTGCGCCTAGAACCTGATCACGGGTAATAATCGGGATCGCTAACTCAGAACGGGTAAAAGGAAGCAAGGGGTTGTTGAAACGAGTCGCTTCAGTACCGACATCCAATGCAATGCGGGATTGACGCGTGGCAGTAGCCCATCCAATCATAGAAGACCCACCCACAGCAAGGCGGTGACCACGACCAATCATCTTTTCGCCTGCTTCCCCAGTTCCGGCTTTCAAGACTGCGTACTCGCTGCTTTCATCCACCAGGAAAACGCCCACGTAGTAAAGGTTGAAACGGTCACGAATAAGGTCAGCGACAGTTTGGATAACTTCTTGAGGATCTAATAACGTTGAAATGGATCGGGAGATTTCAGCTGCTGTACGGATCTGAAGTGAGCGTCGTTCAACGTCTTGCGTTCGCTGAGATATCCGATCTTCTAGTGTGCCTCGTTCCAGCTCTAATGATCTTGAAACCGCCGATTGAGTCTTCAACGACCGGTTCAGCGAAAGAACAAAATTATAAAATGCTAAAGCAAGAACACCAAAAATGGCTGCACTCGTGACTCCCAAAATAATCCATTCGCCTGGCTTGTCTGAAAGTTGAACATTCGAAATATCAGGTATAGGTATGAAACCTACTGTCATTCCGATACCAACTGTACTGATTGCGATGACACCAAGAGCAAATGCAATCAACGCTGCACGAAAATTGAGTAATGCAACTGCCAAGACAAAGAAGAAAACGATTAGTAATTTCCCGTTACCCTCTACACCGCTTTCAATGAGTTGAAGCACACCAATTGCGAGTGGAATAGCAAGAATTAGAAATGCACGAAGGTAATAGGGTAATTGGCGTATGAAGGCAATTGCGCCCACAACAATGACGCCAATAATGTAATAAGCAACCGTCTGCCATTGACCTGTCAATACCAGATTAGGAATATTTGACACAACCAAAAAGGTTGAAAATACAAACACCACTAACCACAACCCCTGAAGAATTCTCTCACGCAGGATCTCTAACTCGCTTTTACCTTCCATACCAGGTAAATCTGTTATTGGGAGAAGGGAACGGAAGAAACTCATGCCTCTGTCTCCTTGCTGGATTTACTGCTCACTTTTCCTGCTTCTGTTTCCGGTCCAGATCCGGCACTAATATGAATTTCTGCTCGGCGGGCATTGACAGCCTTACCAATTTCGGTGGCTGAGGTGGTGAGAATAGTCTCAAGGTCCACAGAACGGCGGATTTTACTTGTGATCTCAAATAACTGGCGTTGGCGATCCACCTGGAGGCGGATACGGCTTACCAGGCGGATATTTGCAACCAATGCACCAAGGTTGCTGCCCAATGTCATCATGATTTCCTGGTCGTTCTCATCATACGAGG
The DNA here is from genome assembly GCA_002383615.1 of Anaerolineaceae bacterium UBA4081. GTDB lineage: Bacteria > Chloroflexota > Anaerolineae > Anaerolineales > Anaerolineaceae > UBA4081. The sequence continues at coordinate 13,462 of DFYN01000147.1, read as the reverse complement.
CGGGCGAGGTGCTTTCCAGGTTAAGTACACCCATCAATTCCTCGCCATAAAGAATGGGGACGGCAAGTTCAGAGCGTACTGAGGAGTCCAACGCAATGTATGATGTGTCCACCAGAGTGTCTTTGATACGGACAGGTGAATGAAGTGTGGCAACCGTTCCAACTACACCTTCGCCAAATGGGACCTGCAAAGTAGCAATTTGACTCTCATCCGGATAGCCGGCTGACGCCCGAATTTCAAGGGTTTGTTGAGGGGTGGGGGCAAGGATACTAATACGATGTTGTTTTAGGGATTGATGCAGTGCATCAACAACCATCCTAAATGCGGAATTAACATCTTGTGCGCCGCTGGTCGAAGCTGTAATCTGATGGAGAAGGCGGTGGCGACCCAAGACTTCGCTTGCGCGGGTGAATAAGTCTGCGTTTGTCAAAGCCACTGCCAATTGGTCAGCCAAAATTCTAAGGATGCTGATGTCCTCTGCGCTAAACGCATCCGTATGATCGCTCTGAACATCCAAAGCACCCAATACGCGACCCCCAACCATCAGGGGAATTGCGAGTTCTGCATGCGTATCCGGTAGAAGCGGGTTGGGATAGTAAGTTGGGTCTTTCCGAACATCGTTGACCACGATAGCTTCGCCACGACTGGTAGTTTGACCGACGATGGATTGCGAACCTACTGCGAGCTTGTGACCGATGGATTTTAGTTGTGCGCCTGCCTCACCTGTTGATTCACGGAGATGAGCAAACTCATTTAAGCTGTCAACGAGGAAAATTGAGGCGTGGTAGAAACCAAAACGGTCACGAACCAGGTTGACTGCTTTTGAAAGCATTGCATCCAGGTCTAATGTGCCGGATGTATCCCGTGCAATTTCAGCAGATGTCAATAACTGGCTGGCGCGCCGTTGAGCGAGTTCCTCAGCAACTTTCAAACCAGTGATATCCCGCGAGATGCCTAGCATTCCAGCCACGCTGCCATCTGCCGCAGTTAATGGAATGCGGCTAATCAAACTCCATAGGATTGCGCCATCTTTGGAGGTTTCTTGTTTGATGACACCCAACTGAGGTTTACCGGAGACCACGACTTCGTGTTCGGCGATGACATCCTCATCTGTCTCGGATTTTCCAAGTAAGATATCCGATTTTCCGATGATGGCGGATGGATCTTCGAGCCCCATGGCTTCTGCAGTAGATTGGCTGATGCGGATGTAGTTTCCGTCCGGGTCTTTGAACATGACCTTGTCGGGGATGGCTTCCAGAAGCGCATTTAGGAGGAAGCGCTCCTGATCATACGCTTGCAAGGCTTCCTGCATATCTTTGAGTAGTTGAGCGTTCCGAATAGCCGTTGCAATTTGCGGAGCAAGAGTTGTCAAAAGCGCCTGGTCTGATTCGCTGAAGCGGTCTTCCTGCATGTCGTCTTGGAGGATTAATGCACCGACCAGCGAACCGCCGACAACCAGAGGAATACCCATCCAAGATTTTGCCGTTGTTTCCCCCACAGATGCGCCATAACGACGTGTTTCTTCATCCATATTATGACCAATGCGCAATGGTTGGCGAGTCGTGCAAACTTGCGAAAGCAACCCACTGGTCATTGGTGCTATATTTTTTGAGAGGTACTCACCATGTTCATAAGCGAATGGCGTTTCCACCATTTGGGTTTTCTCGTCGACGAGTGCAATTGTGAAGGAAATATCTTCACCAAATGCAGTCTGAACGCTTTTGTGCAGGGGTTGGAAGAGCGATTGAAGGTCAGTTTGTTCAGAAATAGATTGTGAGAGAGATGCAAGGGTTTGAAGTTCGGTTAATCTTTGGTTGAGTTGTTGAAGCGTATCGAAACGGTCTAGCGAGGTTCCCACAACATCAGCCAGATTGGCAAAAGGCTGGACCGAAATCTGAGATAAGGCTGCCTTTTCTCGCGTGCCGATTGCAATGAGCATGGTCGGGTGTCCGGATTCATAAACCGGGATTAAAGCAACAGAACGACAGCCACGCCGCTCAAAATAAGATAACAGGTTTGAAAATTCAGATGGCGCTTGCAAGTCAGTAATAATGAGCGGGTTTGCCTGAGTTAAGCGACTGAGGTCTTTCTTATATGGAACGCGTACCCCAATAAATGATTGATCTGCTGCTGTACGTCGGGGATCGGCTAGCGATACCAACCTTAAGGTGTCAGGTTCAATTTCTAAGAGGAAGGACACAAGACCGGATTTGCTTAAGGTAGCGGTAAGCAATTGCATTACTTCCGCTTTTTCTTTTGCCTGGGCGACCAGACGGGTTGCGCGGTAAAGGAGGTTGGTTTCTTCCAGGCTGACCTGGGTGCTCTCTAAGGAGAGGAGCGATTTGAGTGTGACAGCGACTTCACTGGCAAGCAATTGGAAAACCATCAACAATTCAGGGTCGAAGCCGTTGAGTTTGTCTGATTGAATATCCAGGATTCCTAAAACTTGGTCACCGACTGAAATAGGAATGCTGGCTTGTGACAATGCGCCAGGCGAGACAGCACGTTTCTCTATCTTTCCAATCTCAGCGCTGATGTCAGTCAGCAGGTGAGTCTGATTGCTACCCGCAGCGATTCCAATAGGCGATCCAGCGCCAAGTGGGATGCGGAATTCTTCCCATTGTGAAATCGGCAATGCTGGTCCGTTTGACGCCTTAAGTGTTACTGAGTTACCCGTTTCATCCATCAAGTAAATGGCAGCAAAATATACTCCCAACCGCGCTGTAACTTCAGTCACAAGGCGTTTGAGGATGGCATCTTGCGAACCGGAGGCAATGGATTCCTGGGCAATTTTAGTTGCTTCACGTAACTGTCCAGAACGCTCTTCAACCCGCTGCTCCAGAGTGCGGTAAAGAGTTGTGATTTGTTCCACCATTTCATTAAAAGCCAACGAAAGGATACCAATTTCATCTGTTCGATCAGTAGAAGCACGCTGGCTCCAGTCACCGGCGGCAAATTGGCGCGCTTTATCGGAAAGTTCAAGGATTGGTTGAACTGTTTGGCGAGCCACAAAGAAAACCGCGACACCTGCTACGAGAACCGATAAAGCGATCAGGATAATATTAATTGGGGCAAAAATTTGTAACTGTGAAAAAATCAAGTTAGCGGGAACTTCAACCACATAGCCACTCTTGAGGGTAGGCATCCATTGAAGGTAACCTGTGACCTCTTGATTCCCGTATGAGGTAAAGGATTGGATAACTGCATTCTCGTTAGAGGTAATGACTTTCTTTAGTGATGCTTTTTCAGCGTCAGTGAGGGTGAGTACCGTTGTCTGGTTGCTTCCAGCCGCATTTCCCACAAAAGTATCATTGGCGGTAAGGTAATATGAACGCGAGGATGGGAGGAAAGAAACCGATTGGGCAAGCAAAGTAGTTGGCAGTGG
>DFYN01000147.1:5126-10017 GCA_002383615.1 Anaerolineaceae bacterium UBA4081 | reverse complement strand
TCCATAATGTACAAACTTCGGCTGGATGCCCAAATTCGACCTGATGGATCTACTAACATGATGTGAGCGAAAACCGTTTCGCCTGCGGTACTGGATGCGCCTGTCAGGTGGGCGAGAATTTGTGTCCGTGCAGCCGTTGCGACAAGGCTAAAAGGATCTTCTTCTTTGAGAAGCGTGGTCGCTTGTTGCAGAAATGTGGTATTGGATACCAGGGGATTCAAAGTTTGGGAGCGTTTGGCTGTAAAATCTAGTAATTGAGCTGCATTTCCGCTTCCAACCGCTGCCAGTTGTTCATTGGTTTGTTGTTCCAGGATTGCTCTCGTGCGGACGAGGGTGGAGATACCTATAACAACCACGGGGAGCAATGTGAAAAAGATCGTGACAATGACAAAGGTGCGCAGTAAACTTTGCCGGGGGATAAGCCTGGCGTTCCGTGATTCAGTTCGGCGAAATTCAGACATCCTGGCTCCTTAACTCAATTCCCACACGGATTCCCCGTTGAGGATTCGTTGAATTTGAACAGGAAAACGGTCAGGATCGAGGGGTTTTCCGATAAAACCGTCGAATCCTGCGGTTCGGGCTTTGCGTAATTGCTCTTCAGTTGCCTCGGTGGTTACAGCCACTACACGGATATTCCTCAAGGAGGGAGAAAGGCGGATCTTTTTCAAAACTGAAAAACCATCTTCATAAGGAAGACGAATGTCCAGCAGAATCAAATCAATTTTTGGAAGGCTGTCCGCAAATTCACAGACTTCATATCCGCTTGTTTTCCATTCACAATGCACGTTAAGGTTGGTGAGCAGCCTGGCAGTTAACATGAAATTACTGAGGACATCTTCAACCACAAGAATTGTTATTTCATTTAACTGATCTGAGGAGTTGAGGTTACCACCAGGCGTATCGGTCATTTCTTCACCGCATGATCAATGTAATAAGCAACCATTTCAATCAGCACATCCATATCAATAGGTTTTTCGATATAGCCATCACAACCTGCTTGAAACGAACGTTCTTTGTCACCTCGCAGTGCGTTGGCGGTGATAGCTAACATGGGTATATGTTTATATTCCGGAATGGATTTGAGCCTAGTCGCCAATGTATAGCCATCAACCTCTGGCATGTTGATGTCCAGCAAGATTAATGCCGGATGGCATTCTGGCAACAATTCCATTGCTTCTCGTGCGCTTTCAGCCTCAACAACATCATATCCTTCAAATTGAAGGATACGTCGGACTAAAAGCCGGTTTTCAAAATTATCTTCTATATGAAGAATGGTAGGCATCTCGCTCATGATATCAGTGCACCTCATTCATTGCAGATTGTAGCATATGACATCCTAAGACTTGCACTAACCCGGGGAGCCTTGCGAAACTGTAATTAACCATTTGGCAGGCTTGCAGAACGGTGGAAGCGGTAAGGATAATAAAACAGCCGGCATATGCCGGCTGTAAGAGCGGGTGATGGGATTCGAACCCACGGAATGGTACCTTGGGAAGGTACTGCCTTACCACTTGGCGACACCCGCNNGGGTTTCAAGTTTGTGTCGGTATTAATCCCTAAGTTTAATGAGTAAACCCTTATGGTATAATTTTTTTTACTGTTGACAATTCGTGCATTTGTGCACATAAGGAGAACCGCTTGGCATTCAATCCCCTCAACTGGTTCCTGAGGATTTTCTCTCTTGATATAGGTATTGACCTGGGCACTGCCAATACGTTGGTGAGCGTCAGAGGCAAAGGGATCGTCATCAATGAACCATCATGGGTAGCGATTGATAAACGCACCCGCATTCCTGTGGCTGTCGGCTCACGCGCAAAGGAAATGGTTGGTCGGACTCCGGCGAACGTTATTACTATTCGACCTTTACGCGATGGCGTCATTTCCGAATTTGATATCACCCAGGCTATGCTTGAATATTTTATCGGTCAGGCACATCAGATGACAATGGCTCCAATGCCGACGCCGCGTGTCGTAGTTGGTATTCCATCTGGTGCGACCGAGGTTGAGCGAAGGGCAGTTTTGGATGCTGCCATGTCTGCCCATGCGCGTGAAGCATACCTGATTGAAGAACCTCGGGCAGCAGCGCTTGGGGCTGGGTTACCGGTCTCTGAAGTACGCGGCAGTATGATTGTGGACATTGGTGGCGGTACGACGGAAGTTGCTGTTATCTCCATGAGTGGAATTGTTGTCTCCCGTTCACTGCGGGTGGCAGGTGATGAATTGGACCAGGATATCATCCAGTATGTCCGTAACAAATACAATCTGCTGATTGGCGAGCGGATGGCAGAGCAAACCAAGATAGCCATAGGGTCTGCGTACCCGCTGCCGTCTGAACAAACTATCACAGTTCGTGGTCGCAACCTTGTGTCTGGTCTACCGGAAGCGGTCGAAATATCCTCAGTGGAAATTCGAGAAGCCATAGCAGGTTCCCTCCAGGTCATTGTAGACACCATCAAAGATGCATTGGATGAAACTCCTCCCGAAATCCTGGCTGATTTAATGGAAGGTGGGATTTGCCTGGCTGGCGGGGGGTCTTTATTACAGGGAATGGTGGATCGATTAACTGAAGATTTGAAATTACGGGTCTGGATAGCCGATGATCCGATGACATGTGTGGCACGCGGCGCTACCATGGTGCTTGAGGATTTGGATGCCTATCGAGGGTTTCTGGTCAATATGGAGCGCAGCACAACGCGCTGATGATTATGAGGACTGATGCTGCGGCGACCTGCTGCAGCCATTTCATCTCATGAAACGAATTTCACCTCGCATCTGGCAGTTAGGGATTGTCAGCCTTGTGATTGTAGGCGTTGTTATCCTTGCCCTGGGTGGTTTTTTTCAGCCTGTCATTCGGACCGTTTCCATTCCTTTAGTTTCAGCCCAACGCTGGTTTAACACCCGCTATATGGCAGTTTATGAATTTGTTACTTTTCCGAGAGATATGGCGTCTATTCGGGATCGAAATGCAGAATTGGAAGCGCAAATTGCGCAGTTACAGGGAGAAAACATCCAGTTACAACAACAGCTTGCAGAAGCGAATGTCCTCTATGCACTTTTAGATTTTGCTCGCTCCCGCCCTGAGAACAAATATGTCGCTGCAGCCGTGATTGGGCGTGACCCATCTCCGTTCTTGCATTATGTCATTATAGACAAAGGATCTGATGATGGGTTGAGGCATGGCATGCCGGTTGTCACCCAACAGGGTTTAGTCGGGCGGGTTGATGCCGTTACAGCACGGGCAGCACGTATCCAACTTATTTCTGACCCTGCTGCTGTTGTCAATATTAGCCTGGCGAATGCAAAGGTTGACGCACAGCTCATCGGCTCACTAACTGGTGATTTAAGCTTGAGCATGATTCCCCAAGATGCCATAGTCGAAATTGATGACCTGGTGCTGACCTCTGGGCTCGGAGGCAGCTACCCGGCTAATGTTGTTGTTGGCAAGGTTGTGAGTGTTCGTAAACTTGAGACCGATTTGTTTCAGAGCGCTGGCGTGCAACCGATTGTGGATTTTTCGAATCTCCAGGCTGTGTTAGTCATCACAAATTTCAAGCCTGTGGATATTGCACCCCTTATCCCAACGCCGATACAGTGAATTACAAGTCTTTGATCGCAATTCCTGTTTTATTGCTGGCGGTTATGCTTCAAGTGTCAGCTGGCAGCCATATCAAACTCATGATGGGATCTGTGGACTTGCTGTTGGTAATATTAGTTGCCTGGGGATTGCAAAATGTATCAGACGGCTGGCTGTGGGCGGTGCTGGGAGGATTAATGCTCAGTCTGGTATCAGCAATGCCATTTCCTTCTTTATTATTAATGTATATTGGCGTAATGATGGTAGCTCGCTGGTTCCAACATCGTATGTGGCAATCACCTTACTTGATCATGTTATTGGTTACCTTTATCACTAGTTGGTTGGTTCTTGCAGGTAATTATTTGGTATTGGTATTACAAGGGATCGAATTGAATTGGTTGACAAGCTTTCAACAAGTTATGGTTCCCAGCGTATTGTTAAACTTGCTCATTGCTTTTCCTACCTTTGCACTCATGCGTGACCTGGCTGAATGGTTGTATCCAGCGGAATTTAGAGCATGAACTCAACAAAATTTATTCCAGGCAATTTTGAAAGATGGAGAATCTTAACCACGTATGGTCTGATTATAGGCATTGTATTATTCTATTTCATCAGCCTGTTTATTATCCAAGTCATTGACCAAGAAACTTACCTTACTCAAGCTGAAGAGAATCGAACAACGAACGTCAACACAGCTGCCCTTCGCGGGATCATCTACGACCGGAATGGATATATCCTTGCCCGAAACAGACCTGCTTATCATGTAGTCATTACACCCGCCAAACTACCTGTGGATGAAGGAGCGATTGAAGAAATTTACCGAAGGCTGTCGCCATTGATTGATGTTCCAGTAAGCAGCGGAGAACTAACCGTCGAAAGGGTACTCGCTTTTAAGCCTTGCCAAACTGATTTTGGAATTACTGAAATAGTCACAATTGGTGATACAAACGCCCCTTATGATCCTGTTCGAATCAAATGTAATGTGTCGGAGGAGATTGCGCTAGTAGTTCAAGAACATACCACTGATTGGCAAGGTGTATCTATCGAGGTGGAGGCTGTTAGGGATTATCCCACAGGCGAAATTACGGCTGAAATTATTGGGTTCCTGGGTCCAATTCCAGCGATTGAACAAGAGTATTATGAGAATTTAGGATTTGTCACCAATCGTGACAAAATTGGTTATGCGGGCATAGAGGCGTCTCTTCAAGAGATTCTTTCAGGGAAGAATGGACTGCGTGTTGTTGAAGTGGATGTTGCTGGTCAGGAACTAAGAGACCTGGAACCTCCGGTCGAACCAATATCAGGTAATAATGTCGT
>DFYN01000147.1:0-5121 GCA_002383615.1 Anaerolineaceae bacterium UBA4081 | reverse complement strand
AACCCCAAGACAGGCGAAATCCTGGCTTTGGTTTCCTATCCTAACTTTGACAATAGCAGGATGACACCTTTTATTCCAGCGGATTATTACGAGCAGTTAAAGCAAGACCCTAATAGACCATTATTTAACCACGCCATTTCTGCTGAGCATCCACCCGGTTCCGTATTCAAGATGGCAACTGCAATTGGAATATTGAATGAAGGTGTAGTTACACCTGAATACCAGGTAGACGATCCTGGTAAAATAACCATCGTAGAAAAATTAGCGCCAAATGATCCAGGAAAACCTCGGGATTATGTCTGCTATAAAAAAGACGGTCATGGGATGGTTGATTATTTGACCGGTATTGAGCAATCATGCGATGTCTATTTTTATAAAGTCGGTGGCGGATACCAGGACCAGGTTAAAGAGGGTTTAGGTATTTGGAGAATTGGCGAGTATGCCAAGTCGCTTGGATATGGCGCTGCAACGGGAATAGAACTTCCGGGTGAGGCGGATGGGTTAATGCCCGACCCCAATTGGAAGCGCATCAATATTGGTGAAACCTGGTCCACAGGTGACACCTATATTGCTACAATTGGACAAGGTTATGTTCTGGCGACGCCGCTGCAAGTTTTGGTTTCAATCGCTACATTAGCCAATGATGGAAAGTACATGCAGCCTACCTTAGTACGTGAAGTGTTGGACTCTAATGGGGAAGTTATTAAACCATTTGAGCCGAAGATGAAATGGGATATTACGGTCGATCCGCAGATTCATTTGTATGACGAAAATTCGCTTCAGACAGAGCAGATGATTACGGTTGAGCCTTGGGTAATTGATCTGGCGAAGCAGGGAATGAGACGTGTGGTGACACAAGGAACAGCTGCTGATTACATTGTGTCTTTGGAAATCCCTTCAGCGGGTAAAACAGGGACTGCAGAGTACTGTGATAATGTTGCGCAAGCTAAGAATCTGTGTCAACCAGGCAGCTGGCCAACGCACGCCTGGTATGTGGGGTATGCCCCGTATGATGACCCTGAAATTGCGGTCATTGCCTTCGTGTATAATGGTGGTGAAGGTTCATCTGTAGCAACACCGATTGTTCGCCAGGTTTTAGACGCATATTTCCGCATCAAAGCAGCTGATGCGACTCAAGGTCAAACCCCCTGAGTGGGGCAAAGGGATATTTCATGGTGGATCGTGTCAGCAACGGCATACAAATTAAGGGAACCAGAGATGGTTTGATGGTCACCCTGGATGAAAAAATCGCTTGGGAAACCCTAAAGGAATCTTTGCTGGCTCAAATGTCTGAACGTGCTGCTTTTTTCCAAGGAGCCAAAGTCGTTTTGGAAATTGGAAATCGGGTAATAACCGGCGAACAACTTGGCAAATTGAAAGACGATCTGGCAGCAATCGGGATTAGTTTTTGGGCGGTTCTTAGCCAATCGGCAGCAACTGAGGAATCGGCACAGACGCTTGGGTTAGCGACCAGGATTCATACTCGACCAGTTGAGAGAACGGGCAGCAAAAGCCTGGATTCGTATCTAGAGGGTGAGCAGGCGATATTTTTACGAAAGACATTACGGTCTGGATTTAAAGTCGCATCGCATGGTCATATTGTGATACTGGGAGATGTCAATCCTGGCGCTGAGATAATCGCTGGAGGTTCCATTATTGTGTGGGGGCGGTTGCGTGGGATTGCTCATGCGGGTGCAGAAGGTAATGAAGATGCTGTGGTTTGCGCCTTGGACTTAAGTCCCACTCAGTTGCGCATAGCCGATTATGTTTCCATCTCGCCCCAGCGCAAGGGAAAAACTCAACCCGAAGTCGCTTACATCGAAAACCAACAGGTGGTCGCTGAACCCTGGGTTATCAAAGAACATTAGTGGAGGAGCATGGCAGCCCGGATTATTACTGTAACGTCTGGTAAGGGCGGAGTGGGTAAGACAACCACCACCGCCAATTTAGCGGTGGCGTTGGCAATGGCAAATCAAAAGGTTGTTTGTTTGGATGCAGACATTGGTCTACGCAACCTGGATGTTGTGCTTGGACTGGAAAATCGGATAGTCTATGATGTGGTGGACGTAGTCGAAGGTCGTTGCCGCGTTCGTCAGGCGATGATCCGGGATAAACGGTTACCAGAGTTGTACCTGATTCCAGCTGCTCAGACGCGCGATAAAAGCGCTGTTTCTCCTTCTGATATGATTCGCCTTTGTGAAGAACTTAGCAGCGAAGTGGATTTTATTCTCATTGACTCACCGGCAGGCATTGAGAGGGGCTTTAAGAATGCACTTGCAGCTGCTGATACTGTATTGGTGGTAACAAACCCCGAAGTCTCGGCAGTGAGAGATGCTGACCGAATAATTGGTTTAGTAGAAGCTGAAGAGAAAGGACCAGCCAAGCTTATCTTAAACCGCATGAACTTTGGCATGGTTAAGCGGGGAGATATGCTTGCACCTGAAGACATCCTGGACCTGCTTGCGATTGAATTGATTGGAATTGTCCCTGAGGATGAGCATGTCCTCATCAGCACTAATCGGGGTATGCCGGTTGCGCTTGACCCAACATCCCGAGCTGGAATAGCTTTCCATAATATCAGCCGACGGCTGCAAGGCGAGACTGTACCTTTCATGGATATGGATGAGAAGAGTAGTTTCTTTTCCAAGCTTGGGAAGTTATTTGGTCCAGGAGGAAATTGAGATGGCGGGGTGGATAGACCGATTGTCGGGGCGGCAACCGCAAAGCAAGGATCAGGCAAAAGAGCGCCTGAAATTAGTGCTGATTAATGACCGTACGGATTTAACGACAAGCCAGTTGGAACAAATGAAGAATGAGTTGCTGGTTGTCATTGCCCGCTACGTGGATATAGATCCGGACACGGTTCGCATCATGATGGAAACAGACGGGCGCGAGCAGCGATTAACTGCGGAAATTCCGCTCAAACCTATCCGTCATCGACGGTAACAGCAAGAAGATAAATGCGACGAAACCAACTCCTTCATCATTTTGATTTCTGGTTATTCGGGACTGTTTTATTTCTATGCATATTTGGCATAGCTATGATTCAATCTGCCATTGCGGGGAACGAAGAGCTGGTTAATTCAGCCCGCAACCAGGCGATTTACGTCGCCTTGGGAATGGTCATCATTGTGGTGGTTGGGGCAATTGATTATCACCTCTGGGGCTCGCTTACCCGGATAATGTACATAGCGATCATCGTGTTGTTACTTGGCATTAATATCCTGGGTGAAGCCGTTTTTGGATCGGCGCGCTGGTTCCGAGTAGGCATTATCAATATTCAGCCTTCAGAGCTGGCAAAAATTGTTGTCATCATTGTCTTGGCATATTTCTTTTCAACCCATCGTGGACGAATAGGTGAATTTCGAATATTAGTCCAGAGTTTATTACTGACCATAGGAATTGTGATTTGGATTCTGCTTCAACCAAATTTGAGTACTTCCATTGTCGTGTTTGTAATTTGGTTCTCATTACTTTGGATTAGCGGTGTTCCGGTAAAGACGCTCGGGATTCTAGGTGGGGTAGGGGTTGTGCTGGTTATTGTTGTATTTGCCCTGATATTATCTGGCGTGAAAATTCCCTTTTTACAGGATTATCAACTCAAACGTGTCCTGGATTTTATAGCTCCTGACCCTAACGCACGGTATGGGGATACTTATAACGTTGACCAGGCACGTATTACCATCGGCTCTGGTGGTTTATTTGGCATGGGATATGGGAATGGAACCCAGAGTCAATTGCGCTTTCTAAAAGTTCGTCACACAGATTTTATCTTCTCGGTTATGGCGGAAGAATTTGGATTTATTGGAACAACTGCAATTATTAGCGTGTTGGTTTTTGTCATTCTACGATGCCTAAGAATTGCCCGCCGTGCCAAAGATGATTTTGGAGCCCTGATTGCCTATGGGGTGGCAGTATTGCTTTTCTTCCAGATGGCGGTTAACATTGGGGTCAATCTTAATGTCATACCTGTAACCGGGTTGACATTACCTTTTATCAGTTATGGTGGAAGCTCATTGCTTTCCCTTATTTTAGCCATAGGTCTTGTTGAAAGCGTGGCTGTACATAGTTAAATCTTATTCAATGGATGGTTGGTATGACAATTAAGCCTGCGCGTGTTCGATTTGCACCTTCTCCGACAGGTCACTTGCACCTGGGTGGCGCTCGTACAGCTCTATTTGATTATTTACTTGCCCGTCAGACCGGTGGACAATTTATTCTGCGAATTGAAGACACAGACCGCAAACGGCTTGTAGAAGGCGCAGAACAAGAGTTGATGGATGGTTTACGTTGGTTGGGAATCCAATGGGATGAAGGTCCAGATATTGGTGGTCCTTATGGACCATACAGGCAATCTGAGCGGAAAGAAATTTATCAGACATATGCTCAAACACTGATTGATAACGGACATGCTTATTGTTGTTTCTGTTCCCCTGAGCGTTTAGACCAGATGCGGAAAGAACAACAGGCACGAAAGGAAGCGCCGCATTATGATGGCACCTGTCGGCTTTTGGACCCCTCGGAGGTTCTACGCCGGATAAAAAATGGCGAGAAGTACGTAGTCCGCTTTAAGTCTCCGAGCGAGGGCACAACTACGGTTCATGAACTCCTGCGGGGAGATATTACCGTTGAGAATCGAACGATTGATGACTATGTATTGGTTAAATCGGATGGATTTGCCCTTTATCATTTGGCTGCAATGGTGGATGACCACCTGATGAAAATTACCCATGTCATCCGCGGATCTGAATGGCTGCCTTCATTGCCTTTGCATGCATTGATTTGCCGGTCATTTGGCTGGGAGGAACCAGAATGGGTTCACCTTTCGATTTTCCTCAAGCCCAATGGTCAGGGAAAAATGAGCAAAAGGGAAACAAGTGAATTAATCAAAGATGGCTATTCCTTTTTTATCAAGGATTTGCAGGCTCTGGGGTATCTACCTGAGGCAGTTGATAACTGGATAGCTTTAATGGGATGGAGTTATGACGATCACACTGAATTTTTCTCGATGGAGGATTTAATCCAAAAATTTAGTCTGGCGCATCTGAATCCGTCTCCTGCTGCCATTAACTATACTAAGTTTGATTATTTTAATGGGTTGCACATCCGCAACCTGTCATC
>DFYN01000070.1:25590-26398 GCA_002383615.1 Anaerolineaceae bacterium UBA4081 | reverse complement strand
ACCACTTGCTTGACTGCAAGTAATGATATTCAGGTGAACCTGGACTCGAGCGGTACACCCAGCTTGAGCGAATTGTTATACTCACCTTTTGTTGCAGGTATTCCCAATCCAGCTACACAAACTCAGTTTACTAACTTTAGCCTTGACCCTGATGATGGCAGCGTAAATATCGAATGGCAGACTGCCCTTGAGCCAGGCGCAAGCGGATTTTATGTGCTTCGCAGCCTGACTCCGAATGGCGGGTACAGTTATGCCAGCGCTCTAATTCCCCACACGGGCACAGACACCACCGGCTCGAATTATCAATTTACTGACACCGGATTGACCAACGGCACAACCTACTGGTATGCCATTCAGGTGGTCAACAGCGACAGCGACATGACCTTCTTCGATACAGCGCCTCTATCGGTCATTCCCAGCATCCCACCAAGCACTCTCACGCCGACCTCCACCACCACGCGTACAGTCACGGTTACACCCACTCCCACACTTACTCGCACGATTACCAAAACGCCTACTCGCACTCGCACACTCACACGTACGGCTACGCGCACACCAACTCGAACTCGAACCCCCGTTAGCGGCTATACACCTTACAACCCACCCATGCCAACCCGGACACGGACATCCACAATTGTCTTTGGTACGCCAGGCTCGGTTGGTACAAAATCCCCAACTTCTGCCGTTACCAGCGGTTATGCAGGTACACCCACGCCCCTCAGCAATCGCCCATCCGTCACGCCCTTCGGTGGAACGCCATTGCCCACAGGACAGGGTCCAGGTCCAATCCCACCGCCGAATGATTCAG
>DFYN01000070.1:23842-25567 GCA_002383615.1 Anaerolineaceae bacterium UBA4081 | reverse complement strand
ACCTCCACCACACAAGAAGCTGCCAAGCCCGCGCCCTGGTGGGTATGGGTTACCCTTGCAGTTTTATTAATTGCAGCAGCCGGCGGTATCCTGTGGTTCTTTTTACGTAAAGATAGCGAGATTCCGCCTGACCTTTAACAATTTTTTGACAATTTGTTTGGTTTGTGCTATCTTTCTAGTTTACATTCGCAATTATCAATTATAAATTTTCCACTTAGGACGGTCGTATGCATCGCGAGCGTGTATCAGAAAATGTCTACTGGTTTCAATCGGAAATCTACGCCCAGGTAACAGCAGGTGTCATTACTGGACCGCAATGGGCGGTAGTCATCGATACACTGGCGCTTCCTGAAGAAACGATAGCGATGCGCTCATTTATTGAAGAAGTGCTCGGTATGCCAGTCCGCTATGTCATCAACACTCATTACCATGCTGACCATGCTTGGGGAAATTATATTTTTCCAGGCGCTACCATCATTGCACACAGTTTGTGTCGAGACTTGCTGGCAAGTCTGGGAGTCAACTCGCTTGAGATCGCTCGCCACCAAAATCCGATTTTCAAACAAACCAAGATTGTCCTTCCCCACCTGACCTTTGAGAGTGGCGAATTGACCCTCAAGGTCGGCAAGAAAAACCTCATTTTCTTTGCAACACCCGGTCATAGTATCGACGGTATTTCAATTCTTGTCGAAGAGGATCGGGTCCTGTTTGCTGGCGATGTCTTCCTGCCTATACCATCACTGGTGGACGGCAATATGGAAGAAATGATTACTTCCATCAAGCGGATTGGAAAAATGGGGTTGGAGAACATTGTCCAAGGTCATGGGGATATCATCCTGCGCGGCGAAATTGATGAAGCTGTCAAGGACAATCTGGCATATTTATCGGCTATCCGGAAAGTGGTCAAATCTGCTTCGCGAAAGCGCGAACCTCTCGAAGCTTTGGCAGATGCCACCGTGGAGAGTTGTGGCAAGAGCCGTGTGTATTTAGGTGGTTTGGCTGAGGAACTTCATCGCCGAAACTTACGCTGGTTGCTGAAGGAAATGCTTGCGGAAGACAATGAACCGGGCAAAGAACGAGAAATCTAGAGCAGTAAAAAAACACGGATGGAATTACCCATCCGTGATCGTTTTAAAACCAGTGTCTCTTCAGAGAGTCGGGAGTATCTTTCTTGCGCCTGTTGTAGAAATACAATCGAAGACCTACCATGCGTTCATCCCCGTTTCGCAGCCGGATTAAGTTAGGTCTTAGCGCGTATATCACTAAAATAAGGGCAAGGACTCCAAAGATAATCGGCTGCCAGCCTGCTGCTCCAACCACATACCGGTAGATAAATATCGCCAGGGAATTTAATGCAATACTGATGGTCGTCAGGGAAGCGTAACCGACAAATATATAAACTGCAAGGGCTGTCAATCCCACAAAGATCACCGCGGGCGGGAAAAGTCCTGTGACAGCGCCCAGCGTGGTTGCGCCACCCGCACCGCCGTGTAATCGCCAGCGTCCGTTTTCCTGTTTTTTCCATAAGAAGATGCTGAAGATTTGACCAAAAATTGCGGCAGCGCCTGCCAAAGCATGCAACCAGATCACCCCCGGGAAAAGTTGCTTCCCAAGCCACACTGCAAAAAGACCCTTCGAGAAATCAAGAATGGTAACGACCGCACCAGTCAGAACACCTGCAGCCCTGCCGGTATTGGTTCCGCCTATGCGCCCGCTACCAATTTT
>DFYN01000070.1:13142-23785 GCA_002383615.1 Anaerolineaceae bacterium UBA4081 | reverse complement strand
AAAAACGCTATCTGTCTCCCTGTGATTGGCTCAAATTCAGCCAGGCTCCACACCTCGTGGAGGTTTGCCAAGATAAGGATTGACGCTTCGGGAAAAACATGGGAGCAGAGGTCAACCCGGGATGGGGTCAAAGGTCCGGTAGGATGCGAATGGTAGACTGCTGTGATATCCATACCAGCGTCCTCAATCAGAATGAGCATCTGAAGCAAAGCCTCGGGTTGCATTTCAAAAAGCGTCGGGCTATGTAAACGGTTTTCAACCGGATATACCGCCAGTGCCTGACCGTCCCTGCCAGCGACCAATCCACATACCTCTTCTGGTGCACCCTCGCGGGCATAATCTATAAGTTGAGTTTGAAGTGCAGGTGGGAGAATCATCTTCATCGTAAATGTTAAGAGGCAAACAAGATACTGAGAATGATGAAAAGAATAAGAACAAGGATAGGTTCTATCCAAACTCGATTGGTAGCGCGTTCCTCGTTGATGCCATTCGCAAGGCTGATGAGACCGAATAGACAGCCAAGCAAGATCAGCCCAAAACTTAACGGTGGAACAGGTAGATAATGCAGCCCTATGGTAATTTGACCAATCACCAGACTAATGCCGGCTGCCCAACCCCAGAACCATCGTTCACTTTGGTTCAGGTAGAGGGACCTGCCAGCCACCAATCCTGCGCCTAATCCAATGACTGGAAGGATAAGGTAAAGACGCTGACCGGAGCTGCGTAAAGCTACCGCCATCACCAGGAATAGCGCAAACGAAACTGCGGTTAGCATCATCGTTGCTGGTGCATGCAATGAATCAGATTCATCCACAACAATATACTCTGCAACCAAAATAATGACCAGAAGGACACTGCCCAGTGCAAATAACGCCCACCAGGCAGGTCCTACACGAATCGTTGCAAGCGGTAATCCAATTGCCCAGGCAGTCAGGGCAGGTAAAATTAAATGCGGAAAAGTTGGTTGATTACGCCGATTCGGATGACCACTCAGCAACCAGTCCATCCCTGCTGCCGCCAAGCCAGCGGCAATTAGGGAAATAAAATTACGGAACTCAAAATTCAGGTTGAAAAAGAAGCCTGGCAGTTGCATAGCCAGATCCTGAGCAGGCGGATGGATAAACGGGGTAACCGCATAAGCCAACAAGACAAGCGCGGTCAGCACGCTTAACCGATTTGTATCAGGCAAATGGCTGCGGGCATTCATGAGATGATTTTAACCTATAATAACATCTGTGGGCAATACGGTCGGGAGTAGGATTGGTACTAGTATGGTAAAATACTTATTCGTATGGAAACAGATACCAAAACACTCAAACTTCATCCCCCTGGGTTGGTGCAAGCCCTGAGGGCTGGTCTTGATACAGTTGCCAATAACCTGTATCTATTGGTTCTACCAATCCTTTTGGATTTAATCCTCTGGCTGGGTCCCCGGTTAAGTCTTAAGACATTGCTGACCCCCATGGTGGAAGACGCCATTCAGCAATTAATGACGGCAGGCGGCACGACCACCAACGACATGATGCAGGTCATAGCGCAACTACGCCAGGTTTGGGAACAATTCCTGGAAAGTTTTAACCTACTGAGTTTAGCAAGTACCTTCCCGGTGGGAATACCCAGTTTATTATCCACATGGGCTCCTGCAACCAATCCCCTTGGAAACCCCATGGTGAGTGAGATAACCACCGCGAGCAGTGCCTGGAGTATCTGGTTTGTGATCATCCTGGTGGGTTTTCTGGCAGGCAGTTATTACCTGGGTGCCATTGCGCGCCGAACGCTAAATCTGCAATCGCCATATTCACTAGGAACTCTGGGTGGTCAAACATTACAATCGCTGGTGCTGACTATCGTTCTAATAGGCATCCTATTAGGCGTGGGGATTCCAATCCTCGTCATGACGGGCATCCTGGCAGCAATCAGCCCCGTTCTGCTCTCACCGGCAATATTCGTGCTGGGTTTGGTGTGTGTCTGGATATTCATGCCGATTATTTTTGCTCCGCATGGCATCTTCACCTTCCGCCAAAATGCGTTAGGTTCCATTCGCACCAGTATGCAAGTGGTCAACGGTAACCGGGCTGGGGTGGGCATGTTTGTCCTCAGCCTGTTGGTGTTGGAACAAGGTCTGAGGATTTTATGGCAAACACCAACAGCAGACAGCTGGCTATTGTTGGTAGGTATCATTGGGCATGCCTTCATCAGCACCAGCCTGCTTTCAGCCAGTTTTTATTATTATCGCGACGGCTTCCGATGGTGGCAGGAACAAACCCACCAAAGCAGCGCCGATAAAACGCCTGCCCAGTCTTGAATTGGAGAGAGTTATGAGCGACAAACCCGTTTCTTCTTACGGTGCAAAAGACATCCAAGTCCTGGAGGGTTTGGAAGCCGTCCGCCGCCGACCAGGTATGTATGTCGGTGGTACGGATATCAAAGCCCTCCATCATCTTGTTTATGAAGTCGTTGACAACTCCATTGACGAAGCCCTGGCTGGTGAGTGCGACCGTATTGACATCATTATTCATCAAAATTCCGCAATTACAGTGGAAGACAATGGACGTGGTATCCCGGTGGATATCCATCCTGACAAAAAGAAATCAGCCCTTGAAGTGGTTATGACCATTTTGCACGCCGGCGGCAAATTCAGCCACTCCAGTTACAAAGTGTCCGGCGGGTTGCATGGCGTTGGCGTTTCGGCGGTCAATGCCCTCTCTGAATGGTGCGAAGTGGAAGTTCGACGGGATGGTAAAGTCTACTTCCAACGCTATGAACGAGGCATCCCGCAAGAGCCAGTCAAAGAGATAGGTAAGACTGATCCCAAAAGAACCGGTACCAAAACCACCTTCCTTTTTGATAGAGAGCTCTTTAAGGGTGATTTGGATTACCGTTTTGAGACTTTGGTGCAACGTTTCCGCGAAATGGCGTTTGTCACGCGTAAGGTTCAAATCCATCTTTTGGATGAACGCACTCCTGAACGCGAAATGACCTTCTACTTTGAAGGTGGCATTGTTTCATTTGTACGTTATTTGAACCGCAACCGTGGCACGCTGCACCCGGTATTTTACGTAGAAAAAGAAATAGACAATATCGGCGTTGAAGTAGCTGTCCAATATACAGATGCTTACGCTGAATCAGTCTATTCATTCGCCAATACCATTAACACCATTGATGGTGGCACCCACTTGACTGGTTTGCGTACAGCCATCACGCGCGTCATCAACGATTACGCCCGCAGGACAGGTTTATTAAAGGAAGCGGACCCCAACTTTGGTGGAGATGATACACGCGAAGGCATGACGGCTTTGGTCAGCATCAAACACCCTGACCCACAATTTGAATCCCAGACCAAAGTCAAATTGATGAACCCCGAAGTGCAGACTTATGTCATGCAGGCGGTTGTCGAAGGCTTCAACACCTTTCTGGACGAAAACCCTGCTGCTGCCAAGGCGATTGTCTCCAAGTGCCTAACCTCAGCTCGCGCCCGTGATGCAGCCCGCAAAGCACGCGACCTGGTTATCCGCAAGTCCGCATTAGAGTCATTGACTCTGCCCGGCAAACTGGCGGATTGTTCCGAGCGTGACTCATCCAAAACCGAAATGTACATCGTCGAGGGTAATTCCGCAGGTGGTTCTGCCAAGCAAGGTCGCGACCGCCACTTCCAGGCGATCCTGCCCTTACGTGGAAAGATCCTAAACACTGAACGTGCCCGTTTAGATAAAATCCTGGGTAATGAGGAAATCAAATCCATCATTTCTGCACTGGGTACAGGCATAGGGGATAACTTCGACTTAAGTGGTTTGCGCTATAGCCGCGTCATCATCATGACCGATGCAGATGTGGACGGCAGCCATATCCGGACATTGCTGCTGACCTTCTACTTCCGTTACATGCTCCCGCTCATTGAGAATGGTCATTTGTTTATTGCGCAACCACCGCTTTTCCGCATCGCTTATAAGGACAAGGTCCTTTATGCCTATACGGATGCGGACAAAGACCGCATCTTGGTTGAAATGGGCGTGGCTCAGGACCGTGTCAGCTTGTCACGCTACAAAGGTTTGGGAGAGATGAACCCGCAACAGCTTTGGGAAACCACGATGGACCCCGCCCGCCGAACGCTACTGCTCGTCACTGTGGATGACGCGGCGGCGGCTGACCGCACTTTTGATATGCTAATGGGTGATGCCGTTCCGCCACGNNCGTCAGGGCTTTTTTGTCTCCCATTCTTACGATGACCGCATGCTATAATCGCTTTGACAAGGATTCAAAATGAAACCTCAACTTTTTACCCTATACCATCTGGTGAAATCAGAAGACCTCAACCACCATGGCACTTTGTACGCCGGTCGGACAGCTGAGTGGTTTGTGGAAGCCGGTTTTGTGGCAGCTGCCAGCCTGACAAACCCGAAACACATCTTATGCCTCAAAATTCACGGGTTGACTTTTACCAGCCCGGTCAAACCTGGTGAAATCGTCCGTTTTGATAGTCAGATCATATTAGCAGGACGAACAAGTCTGGTTGCGTTTGTGCGCGTTCAAACAGCTGCCGGAGTGGACGTAGTTCGAGGCTTTATTACCTTTATTCACGTGGATGATGATGGCAAACCCGAACCGCATGGAATTGAAATCAATCCCGAGTCAGACGAAGAGAAAGCGCTCCAGGACGAAGCAAGGAACTTATAACACATAACGACCTCCCTAATGGGAGGTCATTTTTTTCATGACAATGTTTGCCGCCATATCAACAATTCTTTGTTGTGGTGGGTCTCATGACCCACACACAGGTCAATGACTAACTCACTGAGCGGTTGATGTTTCATCCAACTAAAACGCTCTGCATCATCCAACTCCGCATCACTAAACTCATTCAGTCTGCGAAGGAGTTGCTGGCGAACACCAGCCATATCCGCCATCACAGCTTCCAGAGGACGGTCTTTGCCTTCTGCCCACCAGCCATCGTTATACTTCAAAAAATCATCCGCAAAAATGGGGCTGTCAATGTCAGCGCCTTGCTTAGCCTGAAATAGCAGCTTGACCAACTCTGCTTCCCAACGAGATAGATGCAAGAGCACATCCTTGACCGACCATTCGCCAATAGTCTGAGGTTGGCAAAGCAGTTCCTCGCTCACACCGTCCACCGCTGCAAACGTGTCCGACCGCGCTGCTGTAATTTGCACAATAACATCGTTTTTTGACATTAGGTCTCCTAATTCATCCGAAAACTTCGAATGCCTTCCAAGATGGAAATCCCGGCGATCAAGCTTTCCATGGGTTCCTCTTCCAGTGTCTTTAACACCACCGTGATGGATATTAACTGTCGCTCCAGGTCTTTGGAGATACTCGTTGAGATGACATGCTTGCCCTCTTGCTTCAGCATAGCCTTTACTTCATCCATTATTCCTACCCTATCACGCGCTTCAATGGTCAGGCTGACTGTCGTGTAAGTCCGGATGAATTTCTTTTCAATAATATTGAGCAAGATCAAAATAATGAGCATTAAGGCTGTTGCAGCGCCAGCAGAGAAGTAATGTCCTGCACCAACTGCCAGACCGACAATGGCAATCGTCCACAGGGAGGTAGCCGTGGTTAAGCCTTTGATGCTTGTCCCGTATCGCAGGATGGCGCCAGCGCCCAGGAAACCGATGCCAGAGACAACCTGGGCTGCCAGACGAGCCGGGTCGCCGTTGGGTACCATGGGTTGGAATTGCATGGCGAGGTTGATGGATAAGGTCATC
Source organism: Anaerolineaceae bacterium UBA4081 (assembly GCA_002383615.1). GTDB lineage: Bacteria > Chloroflexota > Anaerolineae > Anaerolineales > Anaerolineaceae > UBA4081. Next base: position 18,059 of record DFYN01000070.1, on the reverse strand, counting down.
GCCAGGGTGGAACCAATTGCCAGGATGGTATGCGTGCGCAAACCGGCAGGCTGCCCCTGGCGCTCTCTCTCCAACCCCACTGCTGCACCTAATACTGCCGCAACCAACAATCGCAATCCAATTTCCAGTTCAGAAATCATCATAACCTCAATACTTTCTTAGTAATTGTATTCCAAATTACCTTTCAAGAGTTTTTGCAGTTTGAGCGAAATATGTTGATTCGACCAATTGCCAGGTTTCATCTGAATTTGATCGTAAATAGGGTCCCAGCACCGGGAAGCTTTGGCGTAAGTCCGCCGCCATGCGCTGGGCAACACGCCGCACGGCAAAATGAGCATTCGGCGCTGAACGTAAAGCCACAAAGTGGTCAGCGCTGCGCAGGTTGAGCGTCAACATAACACGCCGGTTAAATCCATTGGGGACAACATAAGCTGCCACTTCCGGGTTCCACGCTTCGAGCTGTATAAAGGCTTCGTGTGCTGCCTGCATGGCGCGCTCGTAGGTTGATTCCATACCCGCTTCCACCATCAGCCGCGGCGTAGCGTAACCAAGGTGGGTGGTCAGGCGCTGGGGTGTCTGAGTCATCATGCGATGGCGCTTTACCTCAAAATACGCACCTTGGTCCATCACTAAATCAAACGTAAAAATGGCGTGCTCAAACTCCCTTAAGGGCTGGTCATGCTCACCCCGCCCTGCAAGCAGCATTTCTGCCCAATGCTGCCTTTGAGCAAGGTTGGCGTCCCGGACAACCTGCAATGCCTGCTCATAGGTGAACCCGCCATACCGATATAACGCTCCTGCTATGATTCGTATTTCAAATTCCGGGTCCACACCCGAGAGCACACACCAGTCACCGGCACTATTCGTTGCCAATCCTTCCGCCTCAAGGGTTAAGGCTTTGCGGGTTTCCGCCAAATATGGATTGTACGCAGCATACTTGACCAGTGTTGGCACAGACTCTATGGCTGCCTGGCGAAGTTCAGCGCCCACCGCCTGGCATTCTGCCAGAGGATGGGAAAGCAGCTTGGTGATGGCATGCTCAAGCGCTCTGGCATTTATGGTGACACCCACATTTGCCACAGCAGCTGCAGGAAGAAAGTAACGGCAGACATCTACATAACTACTGCGAATTCGACGCTCCCAGGCAGCCTCGCTTTCATCCGGTGATTGAGGAAGCCTTTTCTGGACAATAGCGCGTACAGCAGGCAGCGCTTCCGCATACGCCTGGAATAACATCCGACATGTCTCTTCATAAAGGGGCAACATGTCCGTCTCAACCAGCTCTACCGGAACGTGATATTCCTCGCCGTTCCACATCTGATAGCGGGTGGATTTCTCTGTGTAGGAAGCCAGACGATTGGATTCCAACGTTTCCACCGCGAGTCGCGAGATACCTTCAACTGCCAGATGAAGGACAGCATGCTCTGCCACAGATGCATGACCATAACCTACCACCCACTTTTCGTGGAATTCTGCAGATTTTTCTTCGGTTAATTCGGCTGCAATTTCAGAAAAGGATTGAGGGGAACGGGATGTTTTTGCAAAAGTAACCGCAATGGTTTCAGGGGATATTTTTTGGGGATCAAGCATATAAATTCGGCGGACGGCGGGCATCGGTCAATATCTCCTTTGCGCGATCAGTATCCAGTTTAATTTGGGTAATCAAAGCCTCTACAGAATTGAACTTCATTTCGTCGCGTAAACGGGCAACAAATTCCAACTGCAAGGATTGACCATATATATCACCTGTAAACTCCATTATATGGGTTTCCACTTGCGGCGATGGCGTTGGGCTATCAAAAGTCGGTCGGACGCCAATATTGGTGACGGAATTAAACCCCCAACCATCCACCCAAGCCCGGGTAGCATAGACGCCGTTGGCTGGAAGCAACTTTTCGGGCGGCAGGCTAAGGTTCGCCGTAGGGATATTGATTTTCCTGCCGCGTCCATCGCCATGAACAACCAGACCGGTCAATTGGTACCAGCGACCTAATTCCTGCCCTGCTCGAACCACTTGCCCGTCACTCAACCATTTTCGAATACGCGTGGAGGAAATAATGTCTTTGTCACTCGCCAATGGATGAACCACTGCAACGGTGTAACCTAACCGCTCTCCCAACTCCGAGAGATATGGCACATTTCCCTTCCGTCCACGACCCAGCGCAAAATCTGGTCCCAACCATAGTTTTGATATGCCTGTGCGCTCNNAGGACATAATCAACGCCAAGCTTTCCAAATAATTCTGCCCGTTCCTCGGGCATGGTTAACACATATGGGTTGGCTAAACCGCGTAAAACAACTGCCGGGTGAGGCCAAAAGGTGACGACGACTGCAGGGAGGTTAAGGTTATGGGCGCTGGTGACCATGCTGCTGAGTAACATGGCATGACCGCGATGCACACCATCAAAAGTGCCGACGGCTGCCTCCGCGCGGGGAATGTTTATGGATTGCAGGTCGCGGAGGTGTTGCATTATTCAAACTTATGAGAAGAAGACTTTCTTAGGCTGCCATTCTTTGGTTTCTGTTTCAAAGCCCAGCAGCGCCACCAGTTCACCCTGTTCGCTGATTCCGCGTGCCAGCTCGCCAACATTATCAGACCCGGCAATTCGATGTCCATGGCGGATCGCTTCCACATCTTCTTGCGTCAATTCCACCGCAGGCCAATCCGAAAGCGCTTCAGCTGCCGGAATGAGATATTGGTACCAGGTATTATCAACAAACGAATCTTCCAATTTTCGCAACTGAACAGCATCTCGCAAAGTAAACCGACCGCTCTTTGTCCGGCGTAAACCAGTCAGAGAAGCCCCACAACCCAACATTGCGCCCAAATCATTAGCCAACGAACGGACATAGGTTCCACTGGAGCAATACACATCCACCACCGCCTCGGGTGGCGCCCATTCTAATAATTCCAGGCTGTAGACATTGATGGTCCGAGGAGCAAGGTCAAATTCCTCACCCTGCCGCGCCATATCGTATGCTTTCCGACCACCCACTTTGACCGCTGAGAATGGCGGCGGTACTTGCGTTATTTCTCCGACAAACTTGGATAAGGCTGATGTAAATTCTTCTTCAGTGACAGTAACTGGCGAGGATGCAGTAACTTGACCATCTGCATCATAGGTATCTGTGGTTGTGCCCAGACGTATGATGGCTTGGTAGCGCTTGTCAGACGCAGACACATACTCACTCAGCCGCACAGCCGGACCCAGCAATACTATCAATACACCGGAAGCGCGCGGGTCTAACGTACCCGTGTGACCTGCCCGGCGAATACCAGTACCCCGCCGGATGACCTGCACCACATCATGTGAAGTCATGCCCGTCGGTTTATCAACGACTAAAACGCCAGAGATTTGATTTGAGAAATTGCTATTATCGTTTTCCATGTCATCTCCCCTTATTGAGATTTTCGGACTTTTGCCAATAGTAATCGTGTTGCTTCCAACACTTCAGATTGTACATCAATTAATGGTTTTTGTATTTCAGCGCCTGCAGCGTTTGCATGACCACCGCCGCCAAATTGTCCTGCCAATCCAGAAATGTCAATGGATGCAACCGACCGCCAACTCACTTTCACCAAGCCGTCAGGCAACTCCCTTAATAATACAGCAATATCAACGCCGTCAATAAAACCTATCAAGTTTGCCAGTTCAGCGTCATCTTTACCGGAATAACCGCTATCCTTCCATTCCTGCAGCGTGATAACCGACCAGGCTAAATTGTCTTCCCGGACCAGTTTTCCCAATCCGGTTTTCCAGTAGTTCAGCGATTCCATGGAGGTCGTCAACAACGCTTTACGATACAAATCGTTTATCCCAGCGCCCAGGTCTGCCAGGTNNTCAGCAGCCACCCGTAAGGTGTGCGAAGTTGTGTTGGTTGTACGGAAACCCAATGTATCACTCAGGATGGCTGAATACAGGCAGATGGCAGCGTCTGCAGTGATGGGAATACCCCAATTGGGTAAAGCAACTGCCAGGATTTCCGCAGTGGCAGCCATTTCAGGCATAACCACATTCAGCAGTCCAAAGTTTGAATTGGTGATGTGATGGTCAATATTTAAGTTGACTTGCCGGGTACCCAGTGGGGTATTAATACGCAAATAATCACCACAGTCCAGGGCAATCACAGTCTCATAAACCTCCTTGGGCTCACGAACCGCCATCTTAATGCCTGGAATATAGCCAAAAGTATGGTTATAACCCTCCGGTAAGACAACTTGCGCATCCTTGCCAATCGCAGTCAGGCAGTGATACAACCCCATTACAGAGCCAAGGGCGTCACCATCTGGTTTTTCGTGAGTCACCAGCAAGAAATGGTCATGCTGTTGAAACCAACTGGTCAGGTCAATCATTTTTTGGTTGGTCTTTTCCTGGCAGGCGTTTTGGTTTCATCCGGATGGATTTCCTGTAAAAGTTTTTCTATCCGGTCGCCGCGCTCAGGGGTGATATCCCAATGAAAACGCAACCGTGGAAAGACTCGCAACTCCACCCGTTGGGCAAGTGTACTGCGCAGAAAACCTGAAGCATGGGTTAATGCCTCAAGCACCTCAGGCGCGCGGTCTTGACCTTCAACAGCGGAGACATACACATCGGCGTATGCCAGTTCACGGTCGACGGTTACATCCGTGATGGAGATGCCCAACAAACGCGGATCGTGTACTTCTCCCATCACAATCATCTCAGAAATCTCTTGCTGGATTCGGTCTTGAATCCGTTTTATCCTAGTCTCAGTAGGCATCGTTCACCCTTTCCTGCGGCGGCATTAGCCGTTCTTTTCCAGCATGTAACAGATGATCAGGTCGCCAGCATTAAACTCATCAAAGTTCTTACAGGATACGCCGCATTCCCAACCAGTTCGTACCTCGCGCACATCCTCTTTTTCATGCTTGAGCGATCCAACTTCACCTTCATGGAT
>DFYN01000070.1:12689-13131 GCA_002383615.1 Anaerolineaceae bacterium UBA4081 | reverse complement strand
CCCAGTTCAACTTCACGAAATTCCGGTTCAAGCATGCCTTTAAGCGCTTTTTCTACATCTTCCTGCAACCGGTAGATAATATCATACAGACGAATGGAGATACCTTCAGCGTCTGCCAGTCGGCGGGCAGGTGCTTCAGCTGCCACATTGAAGCCGATGATGATTGCGCTGGATGCTGATGCCAACATGACATCTGACTCAGAAATGTTTCCAGCTTCAGCATGTAAAATGTTAATTTTGATATCCGTTTGCGGAATATCTTGCAACGAGCTGATGATAGGTTCAAGCGAACCAACCACATCTGCCTTGACAATCAAGCGCAGTTCCTGCAATTCACCTGCTTTGTAGCGGCTAAACAGCTCTTCCAGGGTTGCCTTAGGTTCCAACGCAATTTTCTGCTGGGCTTGGACTTTGCGTGACTCAACAATTGCGCGGGCTTCCC
>DFYN01000070.1:9070-12605 GCA_002383615.1 Anaerolineaceae bacterium UBA4081 | reverse complement strand
ACCAGCAATGTGGCAACCACACCTTTAGCCCGGTCTACCTGGGCTTCAATGACCGTTCCAATGACTTTGCCGTTTGGGTTCGCCAGGATTTCTTTATTGTCAGCCACTAACAGAATGGCTTCCAATAAATCTTCCAAACCTTTCTTTTGCTTGGCAGATACTGGAATAACCATCGTATCGCCTTCCCACTCATCCGGCACCAAACCCAAATCAGCCAATTGTTTCTTAACATAATCCGCATTGGCATTCGGGCGGTCAATTTTATTCAGGGCAACAACGATGGGAACTTGCGCTGCTTTGGCATGATTGATGGCTTCGCGCGTCTGAGGCATGACGCCGTCATCTGCAGCCACCACCAGAACCACCACATCTGCACCCTGCGCACCCCGCGCACGCATCGCTGTAAAAGCCGCATGACCGGGTGTATCCAGGAAGGTAATCAGGCGACCATTCAATTCAACCTGGTAAGCGCCAATATGCTGGGTAATGCCACCCGCCTCACCCTCTGCCACACTGGTATGCCGAAGTGCATCCAGTAATGTCGTCTTGCCGTGATCAACATGACCTAAAATGGTCACCACGGGTGGGCGTTTAGACAGGTCTTTGGTTTCTTCTTTGGCAATTACTTGCCGCCATAGAGGCACCTCACCCTTAGCTTCAACTTCTTCTTCGATAATTTCAGGTTTTGCTTCGTACCCTAACTCAGATGCTACAATCGCGGCAGTATCATAATCTACTGTCTGGTTGATATTCGCCATAACGCCATTGGACATCAAGACTTTTATAACTTGGATGGGGCTAGCCTGAATTCGAATGGCAAGGTCTCGAATTGAGATACTGCCCGGTAATTCAACGATTTTTAATTCACTGTCAGCCATAACGCGCCTCCTATAGGTATTGCATCTTGACAACCATCCGCAAATCCAGTTTGTCCCCTGGGGATGCAGATGAGATGCAGCACCTGCGCTCAGGTCGACAATTCAGCGGTTATTTCTTGATGGAAGACAACCCAGCGTAGATTCATTTTACGTCGCTGGACTCGTGCTCCGGTAATTCAGCAATGAACGCCGCCAAACGTTGGCGATCATCATCAGTAAAAGACATTCGCAAGGCATTCGCAAGCGCACCTTTCATTGCTTTTTGCCAACATGACCGTTGGTCATGCAAATAAGCCCCACGTCCAGATGCCTTCCCTGTCGGGTCAATCTGTACACCATTCTCTGTGCGTACCAGTCTTATCAGCGCTCGCTTGGCGTTCACTTCCCGGCAGCCCACACAAGTACGCTGGGGAATATGCTTGGGGTGATGGGAAGGCTGTTTAGGCATGTCGGTTCTTCTAACCGTTTAAGATTCCCAATCCCAACCATCGCCGCGTTTGTGCTGCTTGCGCACAATTGTGGCATCTTTGTCTGGGTCGTACTCAATGGTGACCGATTTCTTTTTCTTCTTATCTTTCTTCTTCTTGTCACCTGTTTCAGTTGAATCAGTCTCTTCTTCGTCTTCATCGCGTGCCACAACCGTCACTTCCGGACGTTGTGCGAAGATTTCCTCAAAAGTGGGTTCTTCTTCGGTGACTTCGATCGGCATCGGTTCAGGCAGCAATACTTCCGGTGACGCCTCAACCACCTCTGGCTCTGGCGCTTCGACAATCGCCTCTGGTTCAGGTTCCACCAATGCTGCTTCAGCTGCTTCTTGCTCCGCGAGTAACTGGGCTTGTAATTCTTCCATCACGCGATTGATTTCATCGCGGGCTTTGACGCCAATTCCCTGCAGTCGCAGGATATCATCGGGTTGNNCAAAAGCGCTGGCAGGAATCTTGGCACGGGCTTCGATGAGTTCAGTATCTTCACCCTTCTCTTCAGCCCGTTGAATAACTGCCCGGCGCTCAACCCGGTCGATGAATTTGCCCATAATCGTAAATTCTTCAGGTGTAAGCGGCTTATTATCAGCCCGGCGTGCCAACATGTCCTCAACCAGCGCAGCTGTTTCTTTCTCAGCTTCAGCAAATTCGAGGTAAGTGGGGTCATTCTGAAGCTTGTACAGGGCATCTGCTGCCGCTTCAGGCACGCTCTTGATGTCAATGCGCCAGCCGGTCAATTTGGCTGCCAAACGGGCATTTTGCCCATCGCGACCAATCGCCAGCGAGAGTTGGTCCTCAGGTACCACGACCGTGGCTGTTTTCCCATTTAATGACCGTTCGTTAAGGTAGACACCGCTCACACGTGCCGGGGAAATAGCTTTGGAGATAAACTCAGCAGGGTCATCTGACCAAGGAATTACATCAATTTTTTCGTCATTGAGTTCGCGCACAATGGCTTTGATGCGGACGCCGTGAACACCCACGCAAGCGCCAACTGGCTCTACGCCTGCCTGGGTCGCTGAGACAGCAACCTTGGCACGCTCTCCGGGTTCTCGGGAAATGGAACGAATTTCAACCACGCCGTGATAAATTTCAGGAATTTCAGTTTCCAACAAGCGCCGCAGGAAATTGCGGTGGGTACGGGAAAGGATAATTTGGGGACCACGGGTAGATTCTTTGACTTCCGCGACCAGGGCACGAACATGATCTCGAATGTAGAAACGCTCGCCAGGGATCATTTCTTTACGAGGCATGCTGCCTTCTGCTTTCATCTCAAGACCAATTGTTAAACCCTGCGCGCTGACAGCCTGGACTACTCCGTTGACGATTTCGCCGACCTGGGTCTCATAATAGACTTTCTGTGCATCCCGTTCAGCGTCACGGATTTTCTGCTGAATGACCTGACGCGCTGTCTGGGCTGCCACCCGACCAAAGTCGTCCGGTGTGCTTTCAACCATCACCAGGTCACCCAGTTGGGCTTCTGGTTCATATTTGCGGGCTTCCTCAAGTAAGACTTCGGTGAGCGGGCTCTGCACATCTTCGACAACTTCCTTGTCTGCAAAGATGGTAATCTTGCCCGTCTCGAGATCTACCAATGCTCGCACGTTTTGGTTGCTAGAGGCTGTCACTGCCCGTCGATAGGCAGAAACAAGGGCAGCTTCCAAAGCGGTCACAATGATCTCCTTGGGTAAGCCCTTTTCCTCTAGTAATTCATTGAAAGCCAATGCAAATTCGTTCTTCATCTTTCGTCCTCTGTCACTCCATTTATACGCAGAAAAGTGGGGGTTGCCCACTTTCCGATGCAGACCGTCACGCTACGATAATGACAGCTATATTTTACCATTGTCAAGGGTCAGGTGCAAGGTATTTTTTACGTTTAAGGCTATAATATCGATTATCCTGGACAGGCAATGCGAGAAGAAACGTGAAACAAGACTCTCTGTGGTGGCGGGATGGCGTCATTTACCAGATTTATCCGCGCTCGTTTGCTGACTCGAATGGCGACGGCATCGGCGACCTGAACGGCATCAGCAGCAGGTTGGACTACCTCAAAGACCTGGGAGTGGCTGCCCTGTGGTTGTCGCCCATCTACCCCTCCCCTAACGTAGACTTTGGTTACGACGTCAGCGACTATTGCGCCATTCACCCGGATTTTGGCAGCATGGCGGATTTCGA
>DFYN01000070.1:0-9020 GCA_002383615.1 Anaerolineaceae bacterium UBA4081 | reverse complement strand
CCTAACAACTGGAAATCTGTGTTTGGTGGACCCGGCTGGAAGGTGGACCCTGCGACAGGTGAAGCCTATTTCCACATGTTTTACCCCCAGCAGCCTGACCTCAATTGGCGTCATCCTGCTGTTCGGGCTGAGATGCTCAATATTTTCCGCTTTTGGCTGGAAAAAGGCGTCGATGGATTCCGATTGGATGTATTCAACGCCTATTTCAAGGATGCGGACCTGAAAGATAACCCGCCCGCGTTCGGCGTTCGCGCATTCGACCGGATAAAGCACATCCACGACATTGACCAGCCCGAGATGTTGCCGCTCCTGGCAGAAATTCGTGCGCTCCTGGATGAGAAACCCGGACGATATGCAGTGGGTGAGACTTTCCTGGCAACGCCAGAGCGGGTTGCCTCTTATTGCGGCGAGGATAAACTCCATGCCGCATTCAATTTTGACCTGTTGCGCAAGCCCTGGTCAGCGCGCGCATTCCTGACCTCTATCCAGCAATGGGAAGGTGTACTGGACCCGGAATCCTTTCCCAATTATGTGTTGAACAATCATGACACCCGCCGTTCTGCCTCACGCTTTGGACGCGGCGAAGACGACCGCAGGCTGAAGGCTGCTGCAGCCATCCTCATGACGCTGCGTGGCACACCGTTTATCTACTATGGTGAGGAAATTGGCATGCGCGACGTTCCCGTCAGCCGCAAAGAAATTCAAGACCCGCTCGGTTTGACCTTCTGGCCCATCCCGGTTGGGCGGGATGGCTGCCGGTCGCCCATGCAGTGGGATGCCTCTGAATTTGGCGGATTCTCAAAAGCAACTCCATGGTTGAAAGTTCATCAGAATCACATTCAAAGGAATGTCGCTGCTCAGTCGGAAGACCCAAACTCAATCCTTAACTTCTATCGTCGCCTGATGGCAATCCGCAAAGAGCATCCCGTTTTGCGCACAGGCATGTTTCAACCCATCACATATGAACCCATCAACATCCTGGGCTACTTGCGGCAGGATGAAGAGGAGACAATCCTCGTCGCAGTGAACTTTGGGAGGCGTCGCCGCCGTCTGGTGCTGGGGACAACCTTGCGCAATGCCCAGTGGGAATTGTTGCTTTCAAGCCAGCGCTCCACGCTTCCAGCCATCAAGGACGGCTTGCTGCCTTTGGAGGGGGAAGAAGTGGTCATATTACGAAAAGGAAAATGATCACCAGATTCGCACCAGATTCGCTATTGACATTTCATATTCCTGACTTATAATCATTGGAAATCACATACACACAAACTTTGACGCGGACGAGTACGCCCGGGACGGACGGCACAGAGAGCAGGAGACGGTGAAAACCTGCCCGCACCCCCAGACAGAATGGACCGCTGAGTTGCAAGGCGAACGGTTTTCCCAGTAGCCTGAGCCGGAGTTGCCACCGTTATCACGGCAAAGGGTATCGCGCTTGTCGCCGTACCCGTAACGAGTGAGGCTGGCTTTCCCTGCGCAACATCGCAGGGTTTTTCTTTAACGGTCAGCCTAACCGGGGTGGCACCACGGGTTTTTCGCCCGTCCCTGATTTGGGACGGGCGTTTTGCGTTCCCGTCCCCGGCTGTTGTTCTACCATATCTTTTTTTACAGGAGCTGTGCCATGTCTGACCGAATTCAATTCAACCTGACCGAAGCTGATTTACCCAAGTTCTGGTACAACATCAACGCAGACAGCCCGGTCAAACCCGCCCCCGTACTGAATCCCGTGACTTTGGAACCCGTCACACCGGATTTCCTTTCAACGATCTTCCCCATACCGCTTATCATGCAGGAAGTGAGCATGGAACGTTACATTGAAATTCCGGAGGAAGTCCGGGAGGTGTATAAACTCTGGCGTCCAACCCCTCTGCTACGCGCCCGCCGATTGGAAAAAGCGCTGGGCACACCCGCGCACATCTATTACAAATACGAAGGCACCTCTCCGTCTGGAAGTCATAAATCCAATACAGCGGTGGCGCAGGCTTTCTATAACAAAATCAGCGGTACCCAAGCCATGACCACTGAGACCGGCGCCGGTCAATGGGGTTCGGCGGTTGCCATGGCATGTCAATTCTTTGGGATGGGGCTGGAAGTGTATATGGTGCGGGTATCTTACGAGCAAAAACCTTACCGCCACCACCTGATGGAAACTTATGGCGCGGAAGTATTCCCCAGCCCCTCCACGCGCACCCAACCTGGTCGTGATGCCCTGGCTTCCGACCCCAACAGTCCGGGCTCGCTGGGCATCGCCATCAGCGAGGCAGTGGAGGTGGCTGCCCTCTCTGGCGGTGTAAAGAAGTATGGGTTGGGTTCAGTCTTGCACCATGTACTGCTGCACCAATCCATCATTGGCGAGGAAGCCCTCAAGCAGATGGACATGGCAGGCGAATACCCGGATGTGGTCATCGGTTGTGTGGGGGGCGGCTCAAATTTCTCAGGGATAGCGTTCCCATTCCTGCGGGAGAACCTCAAGAACGGGCAGCGCACTCGCTTACTGGCTGTCGAACCATCCGCTGCGCCTTCCATGACCAAAGGTTTATACGCGTTTGATTATGGCGATGCCGCCAAAATGGCTCCAGTGATCAAGATGCATACCCTCGGACACGATTACATGCCGCCAGCCATCCATGCCGGTGGGTTGCGCTATCACGGCATGGCTCCAACGCTCTGTGGGTTGTATGACGCCGGCTTGGTTGAGGCTGTAGCAGTCCACCAGAAAGCCGTTTTTGAGGCAGCGGTACTATTCACCCGGAGTGAAGGCATCTTGCCTGCACCTGAATCCAGTCACGCCATCCGGGCTGCCATTGATGAAGCCTTGAAAGCGAAGGAGACTGGTGAAAAGAAGATTATCCTGTTCAACCTATCCGGTCATGGTCACTTTGACCTGTCCTCCTATGACCGCTACCTGACCGGGAAATTGGAGGACATGGAGTACCCTGACGAGGAAATTGCACATATTCCACAGCGCCTTCCACAGGTTTCAATTCAGGCTTAATCTCTCCCAGGAGAAGTCAGCAAAAGCACAGGCTGGACAAGTGTCCAGCCTGTGCTTTGAACTGCACGGCATATTTATTGAATGGTGAAGAATTTCTTTCGAAACCGCAAGATGATTGCTACAAACACCAGTGATGCAATAAAGAACAACACCTGGGAAGCCAACGGGTTGAGTGTCTGGATCTGCCACAACGCTGGTGAAGGCAAGGCTGAGGAAGGAAATGTCACCAGCAAAGTACTGTAAAGATTGTTTGCCAGATGAACACCCAAAGCCAGCTCCAAACCACCGGATTTAAGCGTCAACCAGCCCAGCAACAAACCAATACCCAGGTAACTCGGCATGGTCAGCCAGAAGCCATATTCCCCTACTTCCGGGTTGGCGATATGAAGTGAGCCAAAAAGCAATGTTGGCAGCAACCATGCCAGCCAGAATCCGCCCAACCTGCCAAACCCTTGTGTCAGGTATCCGCGAAAAACAAGTTCCTCAGCCCCAATTTGCAGCGGTATGAGTAAAACCACAACTACGGCATAAGGTAGGAAGCGAGCCAGTGTAAATGAAAAGCTATAGTTGCCGGGTTGGAAGATGGACAATCCCAAATCGCCCAGCGAGGCGAGAAACAACCACAGTCCACCTGCAAGCGCAAGGTTTTCCCAGCGGAAGCGACCTGCACCTAAGAGGCTTTTAAACGGACGATGGTGCAGGAATCGCAATCCCAACCAGAGCGCCAGGATAGCGAACGGGAATGGCGCTAAGTTGACAGCCAGCCAGAGCGGCTCACCCACTTGTTGTGCACCAACTGTTGCGCCGTACTTCAAAATGAGCGGAGCTAATGTTGCCAGGGCAAAGGTAAAAACAAACCAAATCACCAATGCCATGGTCAACACATACCGCCACCATTCATTCTTGCCGGATTCGGTCAGGGCAATGTAATGCAACCAATCCGGTACTTTAATTTCATCAGGCGTCTTACTATCCATAACAACTCCTCCTGGAAGGCTTATAAAAATTGTACCCCAATCAGATATTTCCTATAGAAATTCGGACGGATATTTCGTTATACTATAAGTATGAATGAGATAGACGCGCCATACCTGCCTCCCGAAAGCATCCGACCTTACCCGCTGGAGCGACTTCTGCCTGTGTTGCCTGAAGGCATGCTGTCTGGAAAATTACGTGAACAGGTGCAGCCCGGCGCATGGCTGATTGACCCGCTCGGGGTACATCCCGGGTTGGCGTTGGAGGCTGCTCGAGCAGGATATCGGATCCTGGTGGCGTGCAATAACCCGGTCTTATCGTTTATGTTGGAAGTCCTCGCAAGCGCACCTACAAAAGATGAGTTCATTGCCACTCTGGCAGACCTGAGTTTTCAGCGGATTGGAACCGAACGCCTGGATGTCCACCTGGCAGAACTCTACCAAACTGAGTGCCCGCATTGCCGCGAANNATGTCTTTATTCTCCAACGATGCCATGCACCGGTCACGAGCTCAAGAACGCGCCAGTCCGCCGGTAGGCGACGGACGAGCAGCTGTCACCGAAGCGCTTGCCACCTACACACCCCGCAATTTATACTTCCTTTCCACTCTCATCAATCGTCTCCTGGGTCCTGGATGGAATCCACGCCGTAAACAATTATTGACCGCGCTGACGCTCTCAGCCTGTGAGGCAGGCAGCAATATTTGGGCGTACCCAGAAACCCGCGCCAGACCCCGTCAATTATCCATACCGCCCATATTCCGGGAAAATAACTTATGGATCGCAATGGAGCAGGCAATTGAAATTTGGACATCCCAACCTGAAAAAGTGACGTTGGCGCACTACCCAGAGATGCCTCAGCCAGCCGGTATTTGCCTGTACCCGGGCAGAATGCGAAGCATACCGCCCCTGCCCCCTGGTTTACAACCTGAAATGGGTGTTTTTGTAGCCCCTCGACCCGCCCAGGCAGTCTGGACCTTATCTGCCCTATGGTCAGGTTGGTTATGGGGACGTGAAGCCGTTCAACCGCTGCAATCCAGCCTGGGCAGGCAAAACTACGACTGGTACTGGCTGACGGGAGCTTTGGGGTCAGCGTTCCAACCTTTACGAGAAGTGGCAGGCGACATTCCGCTGATCGCCATCGCCCCCGAGCTAGCGCCCGGGTTCCTTTTAGCAGTGTTGGCAGGTCCCAGCGCTTCAGGATACGCAATCAAGGAAGCAGCTATCCAATTTGATGATGAAATTGCCCAACTTAAATGGGAAATCAGCGCTCCAGGTCTCTACAAAGACACACCTGCCAGTTTGGCGTCATTATTACGCTATGGTGTGGAACGTGACCTAAGACAACGGGCAGAACCAGCAGATTACCTGACACTATTGGCTGCCGGCTTGCTGGCATGCGCCAGTGGAAACGCACTTCCCCAATCTACTTTAAAAGTTCCACCATCATTATTCAGCACTATTCAGACAGAGCTGGCGGAAATTCTGAAAGAAGAATCTACTTTCACCCACTTTCCCTCCAACACGGGCGGCGAGCAGGGTGGCTGGTGGCATTTGCGCTCAGCATCAGGCGATGAGACTCTGACAGACCGGGTGGAGATGAGCATTGTGGAATTGCTGCAGAAACAATCAGGTTTATCCCGTACTGAAATACTGCGCTCACTTAATGGCACCTTTCGAGGNNCAGAAGAAAAATGGCATTTACGGGATACAGAAGCTCCTCCGCTCCGTCGAGCGGATATGGAGGAGATTCTCGGGTGCTTAACCTCACTTGGTAAAAGGATTGGGTTTACGGTTGATGGGCAAAACCCTGTTTTCTGGCTAAGAGATGGAGAACCAGAATGGTCGTTTTTCTTGTTATCCTCAAGCATGGTTCATAGACACTTAACCACCCCCCAAGAAAAGGAATCTAAGCATAAAGTCCTGGTATTGCCTGGCAGTCGAACACGATTATTGATGCTTAAGTTACGGAACAATCCTTTCCTCAAAAGCGCGATGGAGGAGTGGCATATCCTCAAGTTTCGTACTGTACGCCAACTGGCAACCCGCCCGGACCTGACCCCGGATATTTGGGCTGACCTGCTCGACAGTGATCCACCTTCATGGGAAGAATCTAAACAATTAACAATGTTCTAAATAATTAGTATCCCTCTCAGGGCGTAAGTGTCTCTGTGGGAATGGGAATGGGCGTCGGATTAGGCGTAGGGGTCTGGGTTGATTCTGGCGTATCAGTCGCCATCGGGGTGTCTGACGGCATCGGCGTTTCAGTGAGTGTCGGCGTTTCAGTCGCTGTCGGTGTGGTGGTTATCGTCATCGTTGGGGTTGGCGTAACAGTCGGCACACGCATTTCCAGCCGTACCCGCACCTCGGCATAGCGGTTGTCCGAACCTTCCATGACCAATCTCAACACCAGTGTCCCTGCCCTGACTTTACCCAATTCCCAGGTAAACACTTTCTCTGGAATGGTATGCTGGTCTCGCAGGGTCTTCAAGTCCTTCCACGACGTCGGGTTGTCCCCATAGCCATAAGACAGGGTGAAGGAGCGGAATTCCTCTCCGCCGTTGACCACTGCGTAAATATCAAGAGGACTGGTTGTGATGGTTTGACCATCATTCAAACCTACTAGCGCCAGGATAGGTCGCGGATCGGTTAATGCGCATTCTCGCTCAGGTGTGAAACGGGCATCCTCCTCAAAACCCATCGACTGCAACCAGGCTTTGCCCTCATCCGTTTCCTGCAGCCATTTTCGTGCCCACTTATCAGTAACATTGATGGTCAATTCTTCTTTAGTAAAACCATCTCCACAGGCGGCTGATGCTTTCAAACCTGTCCAGGTATCCAACCACACTTTTTTCCAAAGGTCGTCTTCTTTCTTGGGTGGAAGCTGGTCATAAGCAAATATCTCTGTTCTTTGTGTTCGGCAATATTCAGATGGCTCCGTGCCAGAAACATCGCAAACGACTCGGTCAACAATGCCCGCAGGTCGGTTAAACGCATGAACCTCACCGTTTGTCAGGCGTGGCACAGCAAACTGCATAAATGCTGCCCAGATGGGAGCTGCACCGGTCAGACCTGTCATATGTTCCATCTCTGTATAGTCGGCATTACCCACCCATACCCCCACGGATAAGTCGGGCGAATAGCCCATCGTCCAATTATCCCGGAAATCGTTGGTAGTACCCGTCTTAGCCGCAGCAGGGAAAGGAAGATTGACGACGGAATTGGGACCAAACATCCAACTGCGTGCGCTATTATCTGAAAGAATATCGCTGATGAGATAGGCGTGTTCAGCCCGCACAACCTGGGTAGGGACCTGAGGAGGCGCTTCATAAACCAGGTTGCCCAAATGGTCTTCAATACGCGTAATTGCGTACGGCGACATCTGCACCCCGCTATTAGCCAGAGTCGCAAACGCACCCGTCATCTCCAGCAGGGTTACCTCTCCACCGCCCAGTGTCAGCGAGAGACCATAATCCTCGCGAGTCAGGGTTGTAATTCCCATACGTTTTGCGAAAGCAATTAACCCGTCTTCCCTGTTGGTCTTGGGGTCCTTATAAACTCCCACAAAATCAAGGGCTTTGACCGCCGGGATATTAAAGGAATTTGCCAGCGCAGTTCGGACAGAAACAGGACCATGGTAATTTCCATCATAGTTGACAGGTATGTAAGGGTCGCGGGTATCCTCTGGGTCACCCGAAGGTGGAAATTCGCTCTTTACGTCCCAAATGAGCGTGGCAGGTGTCCAACCCTTCTCAAAGGCAGCCAGATAGGTTAATGGTTTAATTGAAGAACCCGGTTGTCGCGGACTGATCGCCATATTCACCTGTCCTGATATAGCTTCGTTATTGAAATCCGCTGAACCAACCATTACAAGGATTTCACCGGTTGATGGGCGAATCGCCACCAAGGCACCGTCCTGGGCATTTTTATCTGCCAATCCGCTGACTTGTTCTTTTACCAACCGTTCTGCCTCACGTTGCATAGTCGGATCCAGCGTAGTGTAGACTCGGAAACCTGAGCGATAAATAGTTTGTGAATCAAATTGGGCTTCCAATTGGGTGCGGACAAAGTTCACCCAGTGTGGAAACACCATTTGATTTTGAGGCAGGTCAAACTGATAAGATGCGATTTCTTCTGCTGCAGCTACTGCTTCTTCTGCACCCAGGCATACCGGTTGAGGCGTTGTGGAAATGGGTATGCAGGATCGTTCTACCGAAAGCTGATACATAAGAGTCAAAACTTCCCGATGACGTTGCAGGGTCTCATCGCGATTGCTAAAGATGTCGTAGACACCCGGAGCTTGCGGAAGACCAGCCAGGAAAGTTGCCTGGCTGAGGGTCAATTTATCGGCTGACGTCTTGAAGTAAGTCTCAGACGCAGCCTCAATGCCATACGCCATATTGCTGTAATAGTTTTCATTTAAATATAATTCCAGAATTTCATCTTTGCTGTATCGCCGGGTGAGTTCGGCTGCAAGGATGATTTCCCGCGCTTTACGTTGATACGTCTGCTCAACGCGTTCAGCCGGTGAGAGCAGTAAGTTGCGAGCTAATTGCTGAGTAATCGTTGAGGCACCAGACACAACTCCACCTGCAACATAATTTTGCGCCAATGCCCTCACCACGGCAACAGGGTCAAAACCTGGGTGTGTGTAAAAATCCTTGTCCTCTGTTGCAATGGTTGCAGCGATTAAATAAGGCGAGATTTCTTTTAAGGGTACGAATGTTCGCCGCCCGGCATTGGGGTCAATGATTTCGTATATGACATTGCCATCTCGGTCGTAAATTCGGGTGGTTTCAAATTGGGAAGCCCGGCTGCGCAAATCTTCCACACTGGGCAGAGAGGAGGCAATTCGGAAATACTGATAAACCAGGACTGTCCCTGCGATAACCGCAATAATGACCGTGGCAAAAAACACAGCGATCAATCCTCGCAGGAAACACCCTCGTGGTGCCTTTGAACTTGATGATGGTGGAACATCAGGAGGTTGGTCGGGCGGAGGCGGAGGCGGGGGTGGCGTTACTGCGTGCGGTCGGGGGGGGCCCCTGCTTCTCC
>DFYN01000140.1:9581-9787 GCA_002383615.1 Anaerolineaceae bacterium UBA4081 | reverse complement strand
AACTCAGGTGCATGACCCAGTGCCGCGTGAACCAGTGTGCCATGTGAATGTCCTGCAGAAGGATGGACGACCATACCTGCTGGCTTATTGATGACCATGAGCAGTTCATTCTCAAAAATAATATCCAGAGGGATGTCCTCGCCTACCAAACTGGTCAGCTCTGGGGCTGGGATTTCGACGTTCACTTCATCGCCAGCAGCCAGCGC
>DFYN01000140.1:9041-9563 GCA_002383615.1 Anaerolineaceae bacterium UBA4081 | reverse complement strand
ACATGGTCAGGAAGATATCCAGTCGCTGTATACTGGCGCATTGGAAAGTGTAAAACGTACTGGTCATTCTGTTTCACCGCCATTTGAGGAAGGCTGATTTACAGCCCGCCTGTCTTGCAACCAAAGACCGATCAATAGAACGGGAACGCTGACTGTCAGGCTGGCATCCGCCACATTCCAGACCGGGAATGTTCCCACAGAGATAAAATCAATCACATGTCCTAAGGCAATCCGGTCGATAAGGTTGCCAATCGCACCCCCCGCTTGCATCGCAAGCGCCAGGCGGATTAACCAATCAGTGCGTGATATTTGGGGGAAATAGTACATGATCAACGCCACAACTAAAATGGAAAATATCATAGAGTACTTTCCAAGTTCTTGCAGCAGTCCAAATGCAACACCTGTGTTAAACCAGTGGACGATGCGAGCGTATGGCGCAAGCCAAACCAATGGCATCCAAACTTCACCCAGTTCAAGGTTTGAACGAACCAACCACTTTGTCAGTTGGTCCAAGATAATAAT
>DFYN01000140.1:4340-8894 GCA_002383615.1 Anaerolineaceae bacterium UBA4081 | reverse complement strand
ACAGGCGATATCGTAATAGCCACAAAATCGACTAACCGCTTGGTAAAGAAACTGGTAATAATGCGCGCCCCGCCTTCCACCATGACAGAGTGAATTCCTTCGGCATATAAAACCTTCAAAATTGAGGGGAGATCCAACAAGCCCATATCGCCACGTGAGACGCGAAACAAGCGCACGCCTGAAGATTGCAAAGCGGCACCTTTACCCACATTCGCCCCGGGAGCTGCAAATACCCAGGGAAGGTTTTCTTTTCGTTGGACAAGCTTGCTATTCTGGGGCAGACGTAAAGCGCCATCTAAAATAATTGGAATAGGACTTTTACCTTCCACCAGGCGGACAGTTAATTCAGGGTCATCTGCCATAACAGTACCCACCCCCACCAATATCGCCTGGTGCATGGCGCGAATCTCATGTGTCCAAATCAAGGATTCTGGACTGCTGAGAGCTAGGGGTTGCCCTCGCCGCAGTGCCAAACAACCGTCCACACTCTGGGCAAAACTTGCTGTAACCAGAGGGCGACCAAGTTTTGCTGCTTTTTTTGATGCATGTGACAACCAGTCAGCCATTACCTTGATGGTCATGGGAACCTCCTGAATGTCTTTACTGATAGTAGCATAAGTCCGGTCGTCTAATCAAGTAAATCTTCATGCTAATTACCTTGAAAATAAAACTGTTGCCCACCGTTTATCAGCGATGGGCAACTTGTTTCTAAACCTTTTTTAAGCCGATGGACACTCTTTCGCCATCAAACTCATCGGAGATGATAACCGTTTCAGGTGGCGCAGGGGCAAAGCTGAGTTCAGTGGCAAGCGTTTCACCCTGAATATAAGGTTTGAATACCTGAATGGCAGCCTTCAAGTTGTCTGTCGCAGCTACATACAGGATGATGCGGTCAGAAATATCCAGTTCAGCCGTCTTGCGCAAGTCTTGCACGCGCCGTACAAATTCCCGCGCCAGACCTTCTTGAACCAATTCAGGCGTCAGGTCAGTGACTAAGGCTGCCAGATAAGCGCCATCGGCAGCCACCGCATAGCCGCTTTTCGCCTGCACACGAACTTCCACCTCATCCGGGAGGATTGCCAATACTTCTCCATCGGCAGTAACTTCGATAGGCTTGCCTTCCAACAATGCCCGGGCAGCAGCTTCAGGCTCGAGGTTGAGGAGCGCCTGCCGGACAGCCGGGAATCGACTGCCATACTTTTGACCAAGCTGTTTTGGCAGCGGATTGAGGCTGAATGCAGCTGCTTCACCGCTGGCGGACAAGGGACGTACATGCTTAACATTCAATTCATCGGCTAAAAGGTCAGCGAAGCGTTCAATAGCCATCCGCTCTTCACTTGTACCCACCGAAAAAGCGGCTTCAGCCAAAGGTTGACGCACTTTGCGGTTGGCTTTATTGCGGGCTGCATGCCCGAGCGAAGCCAGGCGCATGACCAACGCCATATCCCGGTTGAGACCATCATCAATCAACGATTCATTTGCGGATGGCCATTTATCCAGGTGCACCGATATCGGCGCCTCCGGGGATAACCCGGCGACCAGGTTCTGGTACAACTCCTCGGCGATAAAAGGCATGGTCGGAGCCAATAAATGGCTTAAGGTCACCAATGCTTGATAAAGGGTTGCATAGGCTGCCGCCTTGTCTGCATCATCGCCGCTCTTCCAGAAGCGCCGGCGAGAACGGCGCAGGTACCAATTGGAAAGCTGGTCGACAAATGCCTCAATCGGTCGCGTCGCCCCAATGACATCATAGGACTCATATGCGGCGGTTACATCGCGCACCAATGCATTGAGAGCCGATAGTAACCACTTATCCAACGGGCTATACTCAGCCTCCAACCCGGGTGTAGGTTTCCAGGAATCTAAATTGGCATAAGTAACAAAGAATGAGTAGGTATTCCACAGGGTTAACGTGAAATTGCGTAGTACGTCCGCCACTAAATCTGTTGAGAAACGCCGCTCCTGCCCGGATGGGCTGGCGGTATACAAGTACCAACGCATGGCATCCGCGCCATGTTTTTCCAACACATCCCACGGGTTTGCCACATTGCCCTTATGCTTGGACATCTTCTGCCCTTCGCCATCCAGGATTAAGCCAAGGCAGATGACATTCTTAAAAGAAATCTGGTCATACATCAATGTTGAGATGGCATGCAGCGAATAAAACCAACCCCGGGTCTGGTCGACAGCCTCGCAGATGTAATCCGCCGGAAATTGTGTTTCAAACTTTTCGACGTTTTCAAACGGGTAATGCCATTGAGCAATCGGCATAGCGCCCGAATCAAACCAGACGTCAATCAATTCAGGTACGCGCCGCATTAAACCATGGCAATCCGGGCAATCAAAAGTCACCTCATCAACATATGGACGGTGCAGGTCCAACCCGGACATATCCCGACCCGTCAATGCGGAAAGCTCAGCAACTGAGCCGACACATTCCTGTCGGTGACAGGAATCACATTCCCAAACGGGAAGAGGCGTTCCCCAGTAACGTTCACGACCCAGCGCCCAATCCTTGTTGTTTTCCAGCCAATTTCCAAAACGACCATTACGAATATGGCTCGGGTACCAACCAATACTCTGGTTTAATTCCACCATCCGGTCCTTAAACTGGCTGGTACGGATATACCAGGTTTGGCGTGCATAATACAGCAGGGGTGTGTCACAGCGCCAACAGAACGGGTAAGTATGGGTATATAACGCCGATTTAAACAACAATCCGCGGTTGTGTAAGTCCTCAATAATGAGTGGATCCGCATCCTTGACGAACTTACCTGCCCAGGGACGGACATCAGGGATGAATGTACCGTTTGGCAGGACAGTCATGATAACTGGCAAATCCTGCTCCACTGCCATGCGCATATCATCCTCGCCAAACGCCGGAGCAATGTGGACCATGCCCGAGCCATCGTCTGTGGTTACAAAATCGCCAAGTATGACAAAATGGGCAGGTTGTGATGGCGGCACAAAGGTGAACAAGGGCGCATACCGTTTACCCTTAAGTTGCTTGCCAGTCTGGTGGGCAATAATCTTGATTTCCTCGTCACCGAATACCTTACCCAGCAAGGCTTCAGCCAAGATTAACCGTTCGCTTCCACCTTCAGGTATGTTCCTTTCAACCGTCACATAAGCCACGTCCGGGTTAACCGCCACAGCCACATTCGCAGGCAGTGTCCATGGTGTTGTCGTCCACACCAGCAGCGACGTACCTGGCTCGTCCACAAGGGGCATTCGCACATAAACAGAAGGATCAGTGACCTCAGCGTATCCCTGGGCAACCTCATGGTCGCTCAAAGGTGTTTCGCAGCGTGGACAATAAGGCACGACCTTGAAACCCTGATAAAGCAAATCGCGGTCCCAGAAGGTCTTAAGGATGTGCCAGAGAGATTCAATATAAGGATTGGTAAAAGTGACATAAGCATCCGAAAGGTCCACCCAATACCCAATCCGTTCAGTTAAGCGTTCCCATTCCTGGATATAGGCAAATGCCGATTCGCGACAGAGGGCATTGAATCGTTCGACGCCATACTCTTCAATTTGGGACTTGTGGGTAAAACCTAATTTGCGCTCCACTTCCAATTCAACCGGCAAGCCGTGGGTATCCCAACCGCCGCGTCTAAAGACGTGATAACCCTGCATGGTTTTATAGCGCGGAAACATATCCTTAAAAGCACGCGCAAGCACGTGATGGACACCTGGTTTACCGTTTGCGGTTGGAGGACCCTCAAAAACCACATACTCCGGGCAGCCTTCGCGTTCAGTCATCGAACGTCGAAAAATATCATGAATTTTCCAATACCGTTGAACGCCTTCTTCCATCAAAGTAATATTGAGTTTAGGGGATACTGCCTTGAACATTCTGCCTCCAGCCTGAATCTTTTATGATTTCTATTCTTTCTGTCTCACAAGCACATAATCCTTAAAACAAATCTCCCATCCACATCAGGGACGGGAGGGAACCCGTGGTACCACCCTGCTTCCTGCCAAAGAGCAGGCGCTCACCAGGTACATCAGATTTGTCTGATAGACCTGCACCCTGATAACGGTAGGTGATCCGGCGTTCTTACTTGCAGGTAACCTGCGTTCAGATTGCTGCTCCGGAAGGATTTTCAACCTGCTGCCCAGATCCGGCTTTCACCTCACCCGGACTCGCTGCCAGTGCATTCAGGCTTACTCGTTTCCATCAACGCTTTTATCACGACAATTATGCCACGACAACCTGCCTTTTACAAGGCATACGCAGGCTATTTATTCAACAACACCATAGAATAGCGGCAAGGGTTCAACCGGACGATCAGACCATGTATGCGCAGCCAACAACCTGGCGATCGCAATGGATGCTTTCGCTTGGTCAGGCGCGTGTACAGTAAACAATGGTTGCCCAATCGTGACATAATCCCCCACCTTATGATGGATGACAATGCCGACAGAATGGTTGACAGGCTGCCCCTTCACCTCGCGCCCTGCTCCTAAAATTACAGAGGTATCACCCACTTCACGGGCATGAATTTGGGCAAGAAATCCTGACCGTTCAGAAATGACTTCCTTTACGAC
>DFYN01000140.1:3734-4292 GCA_002383615.1 Anaerolineaceae bacterium UBA4081 | reverse complement strand
GATGCAGCCTTTTGCCCCAAATGGAGCATATGGCTGGCAACCACCAGGCAATGCTCGCGCAAATCTACCGGTCCACCCCCACGAAGTGTCTCAATTGCTTCGCAAACCTCCAGCGAATTCCCAACTGCGTGTCCCAGAGGTTGATTCATATCTGANNTTACGCGCTTCATCCAGGGTTTCCATGAAAGCGCCTAATCCTGTCTTCACATCCAGCACGATCGCATTTGCGCCTGCAGCAATTTTCTTACTCATGACTGAGGATGCAATCAAGGGAATGGATTGGACGGTACCGGTTACATCCCGTAATGCGTATAACTTTCCATCTGCTGGAGCAAGGTCAGCTGTTTGACCTGTTAGCACTAAACCAATTGTTTTCAACTGGTTCATAAATTCTGCCATACTTAAGTTGGTACGATAGCCTGGAATGGATTCCATCTTGTCCAGGGTTCCACCCGTAAATCCCAATCCGCGCCCGGACATTTTACCAACTGCCAATCCGCAGGCAGCAACCAGCGGTTCTGCCACAAGAGTAACCTTGTCGCCCACACCGCCGGTAGA
>DFYN01000140.1:0-3718 GCA_002383615.1 Anaerolineaceae bacterium UBA4081 | reverse complement strand
ACCGCCATTGCCCAGGCAGATGCCTGTTCATCCCGGATGCTCCCATCCGCAATTCCCTTAACAAAGAATTGGATCTCCTCGCGAGTTAACTCGCCATGATCCCGTTTCTTAATGATGACATCCACTGCTCGCATGCCTGCCTCCGGTTCCACTTTGCTTTCTTAAAAGAAAACAGGCATTCACATCGCATTGGCGGTGTAAATACCTGCAGAAATTAATTGATTTGCGATTTGAGCTTAATGGTTACCTTACGGTTGGGTTCGTCACCCACACTTTCCGTTTCCACTTGCGGGTGGTCCCGCAGTTCAAGGTGGATAATTCGCCGCTCATTGGCAGGCATGGGTTCCAAGACTTCCTTGCGTCCTGTACTGATAACCTGTTCGGCAACGCGACGCGCCATGGTACGCAGCGCGCGTTCGCGCCGGCTGCGAAAACCCTGAACATCCACAAGCAATGGAACCCAGTGCCCCACTTCACGTGAAATAATCAAGCTGGCAATGTATTGCAGGGCGTTGAGGATTTCGGCATGTTTGGCAACCAAGATTGTCAGGTCATTCCCAGTGATATCAATTTTGACGGTTTTTTCGTCTTTTTCATCCACAGGCGCTAACATTTTGCCAGCGACTTTTGCCTTGATGCTCATACGGTCCAGCAGCTCGCTGACAACTGTTACCGCAGTATCTACTTGGAAGGCTTCCTCTTCATCCAATACTTCCACTGCCTTCTCTAAGGTCACCTCCAACGACTCTTCCGATACCTTCGGTGTATTGGCAGCAGGAATTTCAGAAGGTTTAGCCTGTTTGACGGTAAGGCGAACACGCGCCTGGCGACCACCAATTCCCAGCAAGCCACGACTGCCAGTATCCAGCACTTCAATATCCACGGCTTCTCGGGAAAGGCTAAGATCAGCCAATCCGCGGGCAATTGCTTCTTCAGGGGTAGGTGCAATAATTTCCAATGTCGTTAATTCTCGGCTCATGTTTGCCTCAGCGATTTATTCTTACTTGCGTTTGGTGCGTTCTTTGGCTTTCTCGGCAGGTGTTATTGTTGCTGGCTTTTGTTTTCCAAAAGGCAAAGTCAGCAGGTTCTTCCAGTATACCTTACCCACCAGAGCATATTGCGCAATACCAATCAGGTTACTGGTGACAAAGTAAATAGAAAGACCAGCAGCCAGGGTCAATGCCAACCAACCCATCAAGAATGGCATGTACAGGTTCATCATGTTACTCATCATAGCGCTCTGGTCATTGCTTCCCTGGGTTATTGGCGGTGTAATGACCTTGGATTGGATGTAAGTCGTAACGAGTACCACAATGGCGATCACGGGAATGCCAAAGGATAACCCGGGTATATATAAGCGCTCAGGAACACCCATATCCATCCAAAGGAATTGCGTATTCAAAGGAACAAGTTCCGATATCTTCAAGAAACCCGGATAGATGTGTTGGGTCAGATTAAACAAATCAAGGGGTGAGGTAGCAATCGTCTTAATCATTGCCTGATACAGACCAATGATGATGGGAAACTGAATCAGGGTCGGCAAACATGAAGAGAAAGGATTGACGCCCATCTCTTTCATCAACTTTGATTGTTCAGCTGCCAGCCTTTCTTTATCGTTCTTGTACTTTTCCTGGATTTCTTTATATCGCAGATCGCCTTGCAGGGTCTGCATCGCCTGTGAGCCCCGAATCTGCTTCACCATTAACGGGTGCAAAAGCACACGCGTTAACAACGTAAATAGAATAATCGCAATGCCCAAATTTCCCACCAGGGAATAAATCCACAGCATCACATTGATAAAAGGCGTAATGATAATCGCGTCCCACATGTTATCGGTTCCTTATTTGGGTGCAACAAACGACCAGGCAGTTTCGCCGGTCGGTGTATAGGCAAGAAGATGGTAATCACCGGCTAAGACACCCACCAGTGCAAGTTCAGGTGTGCTGATGAGATGGCTTAGCAATCGACCACCGGTCTCACGCGTCCAGGCAATTTTACCATCGGGAGTAATCGCCTGCAGCCTTCCTTTATCTGTCCCAAACAGAATGTTGTCACCCAGGACAGTGCCACTCCCAACCACCGCAGATTCAACACTCATCTGCCAGAGTGGAGAACCGTCCGTAATCGATTTGGCATACAGGATACCATTTTGGTCNNTTCCAGTTTTGGTGTCCAGCGCGCTCATTTGATTAGCCAATGAACCCTGATACAATACACCGTTCTCACCTAATGTCGGACTGCCGATCAATGCCCCGCCCAGGTCGGTTTTCCAAAGAAGTTTTCCGGAAGTTACATCGAGAGCATACAGGTAATGGTCAAGGGATGCCTGGTAGACAACTGTGCCATCCGATACCGGGTTTGCCCAGAGCGCTTGTTCTGTCTTGTAAGACCATACCAGGTTGCCAGTATTGTTTAGCGCGTAAAGGCTGAAATCGCCATTGGGAACCAATAAAGTTTCGCCAACCACCAACGGACGCCCAATATAACGTCCCTTCGCACCGGTGAAACTCCATTGCTCCACACCTGAATTGACACTCAGGGCATGCAGCACATTAGCATAATCGCCTGCCACCACCAGGTCATTGAACACTGCTGGTGCGGCAAATAGTATTTTTGCAGCGTCTGTTTTTTCGGGATACCGCCAGACAAGGGTGCCATTTCGGACATCAATAGCATAAATTCCTGTACCATTGGCAAGGTAAGCAGTGTTTTCGTTGACAGCAACTGCAGGATAGCCAGTCGGACCAATTGGTGCGCAGGATGACAGGAGTAATGCAACTGCAGCAATCATTAATATTAATTTCGTTTTCACAGCAACTAAATCTCTTTCTTGGTTAAGGTACGGGGTCAAAGCCGCCCGGGTTCCATGGATTGCATCGCAGGACACGCCTTATAGCCATCCAGGCGCCTTTGATTGCTCCAAATTTATAAACTGCCTGATATCCGTAATGTGAGCAAGATGGATAAAAGCGGCAGGTGTTGGCAGGTAAAGCAGGTGAT
This sequence comes from Anaerolineaceae bacterium UBA4081, assembly GCA_002383615.1. Taxonomy (GTDB): domain Bacteria; phylum Chloroflexota; class Anaerolineae; order Anaerolineales; family Anaerolineaceae; genus UBA4081. Next base: position 718 of record DFYN01000140.1, on the reverse strand, counting down.
ACGATCCATTGATAGGCTCGGATGAGAAATAATAACATCGCTTGTGGCAATCGCCAGAGCGTCAGGCGAAAGTCTCGCAGGCGTGGTTCACTCTTATACGCATCATCCTTCATAATTACAATCCCGTTGATATAAGGCTGCCCTGTTAAGGAGCAAACAAACCGCATTGCGAATATCCGCATATTCAGCATTCGCAAGGGGAGCACGGACCACCCACACCAAATCAGCGCCTTTACCTATATAGGGTTGAAAGTCCGTGAGGCAGGCTCGGATGCGGCGACGCGCCAGGTTCCTCTCAACAGCTTTGCCAACTGTATGGCTGGCAACGATGGCAGACCGACTCACATCCAAGTCATTTGGCATCACCACTAACACAAGCAGCGGGTGGGCATAGGATTTTCCCAAACGCCTCACCCGCTTGATATCGGTCGACCGGGTCAGTCGAGTTGATTGTTTCACCCGATTCCTAACATAGTGTGTAAGGGGGCATCGTCATGCATTAACAATTCATTCTGCCCCAAACCCCACGACCTACCAGCGTATTCGCTTGACGTGGTTATTTGCAGTCACGGTCAATTTGTGACGACCGCGCAGGCGACGGCGCTTTAGTACTTCTCGTCCATCAGCAGTAGACGAGCGCGAGCGGTAGCCGTGAACACGCAGGCGTCGGTGGATTTTAGGTTGGTAAGTCCGCTTTGGCATTGCTTTCCTCTTAATT
>DFYN01000075.1:5665-7007 GCA_002383615.1 Anaerolineaceae bacterium UBA4081 | reverse complement strand
GGGATTAACATTTAAGATTTACCTTGCCGTCCACCGTGCAAGAAAAAGTACCAATAGAAGAATACGGATATTGTATACAGGACAATGGTGCCAATGAACGCCGGCGCAAAACCATACCCCACCTGCAGCCAGCCGCTGATGGTAGGCGAGAACGCCCAACCAAAACTATTCGCCATGCTGACCAGGGACGCCACCGTGGCACGCGACCCCGGATCCACTTTTTCCATCACGAAGGTCTGGTAAACTGGACCGCTCATGTTCATCAGCCCCACGCGGATGTAGTAAGCAAATGCCGCCGCTGCAAACCAGGGTGAAAAACCAAGGAGCGCCAGGAACGGAATGGACAGCCCCTGAGTAATCACCACCAACTGAATCTTGCCAGTCCTTTCCGCCAACGGAGGCGCAATCAACATGCCTACCGCCATGGCAAGCGACCCCCAAGCAAACAGGGAACCAATTACCGGGTCAGGTTGGTTATGCTGCAAACGGAAGAACACATTCATAAAAGGCATGATTAAGCCAGCCCCAATGGACGTGATCAGCATAGGCAGGATGAGTTTACCCAGCATGCCAGCATGACCCTTGAGGTATGATAACGGTGCAAACTGCGACCTCCCGCCTGCATCCAGACGCGGTATGCGCAGAAACAACATCGGAATGGCTGCCAGCCCAGCCAGAATACCAATCACCAGCAATGCCGCCGCATAGGACGCCGTCTCTGTGGGAGCAGCGCCCACCAGCCGACCCATCCAGGTAGGCAAGTACCCACCTACCCAGTTGCCCACAAACCCGGATGCGGTTCCCAGACCTGAGGCAATACTGAACAAGTACGTCCGCTCACGGTCAGTGCTGTTCTCCATCAGAAAAGGTCCCATCGTGACGCCTGCAAGGCTTTGCGCCAGACCCAGCAGGACGTTTGCGCCAATCAGCATGGGTTTGGACGGCAGCCAGACCATCAGCAGCACCACCAGGGCGGTCGCCAATGCACTGAGGATCATAGAGCGCTTGCGCCCCAGGAAATCTGCTGCGTAACCCATTGGCAGCGCAAAAATCAAGGCGGTCAGACTGGAAGCGGTCACCAGATTGCCAATCAGCGCTTCGTCATAATTCATGCTGAGCGCATAGAAGTTAAGCAGCAACCGGAACACACCCATGGTTGCTCCGGTGATAACTGCGCTGATGAGGTACAGGCGGGCATTGGGGTGGAATGCGCGTAAATTATCCCCGTAATCGCGTAATCCGCGACCAAAGCGTGCAAATCCTGTAGCCAGGCTCATGTTGTTTGCTCCGAAGTTTCTACACTTAAGTATGTTACGAGTTGCATTTCTACAGATGTCAATCC
>DFYN01000075.1:0-5630 GCA_002383615.1 Anaerolineaceae bacterium UBA4081 | reverse complement strand
GGCGACTCGCTCAAGTAGTGCAGGATGCGCAGGCGGGTCGGGTCCGCCAGGGCTTTCAACCCATTCAGTAAAGCGGACGGCACCTGGTCACCGGGTACGAGGGGTGCATCCTGTGGACGTGCGCCATAAATGACCATCATGGTTGTAGGGCTAACCCGGCTAAAGAACGTGAGCGGCGAACCCCAATAAGACGGCGCTAAAACAACGCTCTGGACGCCTTCGGGGATAGAGAAGGAAACGCCACCGGTTAACTTTTGCAGTAAATCGATAACATGGGTTGTCTGGGCGTCTTTTTGTCCTACTGCCAGTGCGATTTCCAAAGCATCCAACAAGCGGGGTTCTTCTTCCACAAAGAAAACGCGGTGGTAAGTCTGGAGCGCAGTTATCAAACCTTCACCGAAGGCGACGGGGTTGGACAGGGCGGTGATCAGGTTTTGCAACGCCAGGGCGGGTTTTGCCAGCCGCCTCTTCGCCAAAGCACTGCGCAGCACGTTCACGTCTTTGGGCAACGCTTTACCCCGTCCAGATATTGCCTGCATGGTGGACATCAATTCTGGCGTTGTCTCGTGTGAACGCAGTAAGGTGACTAGCCGATCAGCAGGAAGTAATTGGTCCAGTGCTGCCAGGGCAGATGAGGCGGACCAGTTTTTATGGTCAAGGGATTGCAGGAAAGGTAAAGGCACAGGCAGAAAGGTCAGCGTCCGCTCCAAGAACTCGCGCTGGTCTGCAGGCAGTCGGGAGCGCACCCCAGCCGCCCAGGAAGGGCGCAGTCCGAAATTCAGGGGGCGATGCAGCACATACAGGCTGACAAAGAGTTCACCCGCAGTTCCCATTAACCATTGAATTTGAGGTGCCATTGTTGCTCCATTAGATATATATCTAACGGGTTAGATAATAATCGAATTGGGAATTTGCGTCAACCCTGGCTTTAAGCTGTGCCGGAAGTCAGACTTACTTGTTGGCTCTGTTATAATCATGGAACAATTATTCAGCATTGGAGCCTCTACGAATGCACCCCAACCATCGAGCAGCCAGCCTATTCATCGTCCTCAGCCTGTGGGCAATCGCGCTGGCTGGCTGCACACCGTCAGAGTCAACGGTTTCCCTTCCTTACCCCACTTACACGCCCTCTGCGGTTCCCGCTACTGTCTCTCCGTTTAACGTGTACTTCACCACCCCAGAAACCAATTTATCTGTAGAGAACATGCAGGGGGTTGAACAGTACCTGGTCGCAGCCATTGACGCCGCCCAGCGCAGCGTAGATATTGCAATATATAATTTCACCCTCAAATCGATCAGCGATGCCGCCATTCACGCTCATCAACGTGGGGTCGCCGTCCGGATTGTGATGGAATCAGACAACATGGACAGTAACTCCTATCAGCGCATGAAAGACGCAGGAATTGAGGTGGTCGGTGACGATCAAAAAGGGTCCATGCACAATAAGTTTGTCGTAATCGACGGCTACCAGGTCTGGACGGGTTCTACCAACCTGAGCGCCGGTGCTTTTTATAACGACAACAACAATTTACTGAGCATCAATTCCACCCAGGTCGCCCAGAATTACACGGTGGAGTTTGAGGAGATGTTTTACGACCACCTTTTTGGTCCTGAGATTAAATATGCAACGCCCAACCCGATTGTCACTGTGTCTGGTCGAACCATTGAAACTTACTTTTCACCGGATGACGGCGTTGCTGTCAGGTTGGTTCAACTCATTCAGAACGCGGATGCCCGAGTCGATTTCCTGGCTTTCTCACTCACCAGCGACCCCATCGCCCAGGCATTAATCGCCCGCCAAAGGGCAGGCATTATGGTGCGGGGAGTCATGGATGAATCCCAGGTCACCAGCAACACCGGTGGTGAATATGACGTCCTAAAGGATGCCGGGGTTGATGTTCGACTGGACGGTAATCAAAACCTCATGCACCACAAGGTGATGATCATCGATGGTCAATACGTTGTAACTGGCTCATACAACTTCAGTGGCAACGCAGAACGTACCAACGACGAAAACCTTGTCATCATCGACGACCCTGCTCTTGCGGCACAGTACGAAGCGGAATTTGAAAAGCTATACGCAATTGGAAATTAAGCAACATCACAGGTTATAATCAACCCATGAACTGGACTCTTTATACAACTTTTCCTACTGACCTGGAAGAAGAATGGAATGCGCTATTGGCAGAAAGCGCCAGCCATGTGCCATTCTTGCGCTTTGAATACCTGAGCACCTGGTGGCAGACCCGCGGCGGCGGCGAATGGTCAGACGCGGAGCTCTGCATCCTTGCTGCCCGGCAGGATGACCAATTGGTAGGTATTGCTCCTCTTTTCCGCACCCGCGCAGATGGGCGAGATACGCTGCTGTTATTGGGATCCATTGAGATCTCAGACTACCTCGACCTGATATGCCGCCCTGCCGACTTGCCCGAATTCCTGAAGTGTCTGCTCTCCTATCTTAAATCGCCCGCATCCCCAAAGTGGGAAGCATTGGATTTTTTCAATATCCTTGAGGGCTCACCTACCTTACCTGCCCTGCAAATCGCAGCCGAACAATTAGGATTCACCGTCACCGTCGAAAAACTGCAACATTCGCCCTTCATTCCCCTGCCTGGCGACTGGGAAACATACCTGGCTGGCATTGACAAGAAGCAGCGCCACGAAATCCGGCGTAAAATGCGCCGTGCAGAAGAATCGCCCGCATTCATCCAATGGCGAATCACCACTAGCCCCACCCAGTTGGAAACAGACATGGAAACCTTCCTGTCCCTGATGGCACAAGACCCGGACAAAGCGGAATTCCTGACTGAAACCATGCGCGAACACATGCGCCTGACCATGCGTTGCGCCTTTGAGGCAGGCTGCCTGCAGCTTGCCTTCCTTGATGTTGACCACCAAGCCGCAGCAGCGTATTTCAGTTTCCACTATCTCGATCGGCTGTGGATCTATAACTCAGGGTTGGACAGGGCTTTTATGGAGTACTCACCCGGCTGGGTTCTGCTGGGCTACCTGCTGCAATGGGCAAACGAGAATGGCGTTCGTGAATTTGATTTCATGCGCGGGGATGAAGAGTACAAGTACCGTTTTGGCGCAATCGACCGCCTCATATATCGGATAACCATCTCAAAATAAACACATGCCAGGATACAGAAATCCTGGCATTTGTTTTGTTGATTGGCGAAAAATCACAACCCAGCATCATCCCAGGCGCGGATGAGCTTGCGGAAGAACACCACCATTTGCCCAAGTGATTCAACCGATATTCGTTCATCAATGCCATGCACACGCGTCAGGTCATCCTTGTCACCCAGGCAGGGAGAAAACCGCAGCAGGTTGTCACAAATCCCGGCGTAATGTCGCGAATCGGTTGCGCCCAGCATCATGTAGGGTGCAGGCACCACATCCGGGAACACTTGCCTTACGGTGGTCGCCAGTGTCTGATAGGACGTTTCATCCACTTCAGTCACAGGGGCTGCTTCCCAGGCTGCGCTTTCCAGGGGTTCAAAGGCAACCCGCGGATCATTAATGATCCGCCGCACAACCTCACACACATCCGCAATGGTATCTCCCGGGAACAAGCGGAAGTTGACCACCGCTTCAGCCCGGGCTGGCAAGATGTTATCCTTGATACCGCTATTAAACAATGTCGGCGCAGTAGTCGTCCGGATGGATGCGGCTGTTTCAGGGTTGGCAAGCAGCTTGCGTTTGACAATTCCGCTAAACAGCCACAAATTTGCCAACGCCATTTGCATGCTGAAGTCTACAGTTGGTCCCAGGGCACGGTACATCTCAACCAGAACTTCAAGATGGACAGGCAGGCGATTCTGCTCAAGTCTGTCAATGGCACGCGCGAGGATGCCGATGGCACTCTCTTCCGGTGGCGTGGAGGAATGACCGGGATTCGCCTCTACCCATAATTTCAAGGACAGGTAGCCCTTCTCTGCATTACCCAGCAACGCCACTGGCAGTTCCACTCCCGGAATGACGCCTTCCAGCATCGAGCCACCCTCATCCAACAGGGCAGCCAGGTGGACACCCCGGTCTTGTAGCAATTTGGCAATGGCTTTTGCACCACGTTGACCACCCACCTCTTCATCTGCACCAAATGCCAGGAAGATGCCACGGCGGGGTGTGAATCCAGAATTAAGAAGGTCATTGACTGCTTCCAATATCGCAATCACCTGGCTTTTAATATCCTGGGTACCCCTGCCCCACACAAAACCATCCTGTATTTCGCCGCTAAAAGGCGGTACGGTCCAGCGTTCCAGCGTCGCCGGGTCAGCTGGCACCACATCCAGGTGTGATGTGTATAATACAGGGTCCAACTCTGATTCCGACCCCTTCCAGAACATCAACAGGCTGTGGGTGTTAACGGTTTCGACCAGCAGACTGCTAAAGACATGTGGGTATTGGGTTTTCAATAATGCCAACAAGAGGTCAAATGGCTCAGGGTCAACCAGTTCCAGTTTCTCATGTGAAACTGTCGGGATTCGGACCGCAGCTGCCAGCCGTTGCGCGACCGCTGCCGCGTCCACCATTTCCACTTCACCAGATTCCACCTCGTCGATGGGGAGAGGAAATTGCGCGGTCCTAAGCATAACCACTACAGCCGCCAGAATAATCGCAACGACCAAAACAACCAGAATAATTATCGCAATCATGGGACTCCTTCCGGGGGTATTTCTCAGGTAATTTTAGCACACCGTTTATGGTTTACATATAAAAGGCTAACTCTGATACAATTATTTAACCTCAACTCATGGGAGGACGTATTTGAAACTTATCTGGTCACCCTGGCGGATGAAATACATCCGCAACCCCAAGCCAGTGGAAGGCTGCATCTTTTGCAGTGCAGCCAGCGAACCCGCCAGTCCACAAAATCTCGTCATTGCACAGGGTGTGACAGCGTTTGTCATTCTCAACCGCTACCCCTACACCAGTGGACACCTGATGGTAGTGCCATTTGAGCACGTACCCAGCCATGAAGACTTGACCCCCAAGTGCCGTGCAGAGATTATGGAGCTATTGGCACAAGCGACAGCTGTTTTGCGCCAGGTCTATCAACCGGAAGGGTTTAATATCGGCGCTAATTTGGGCTCTGCCAGCGGCGCTGGCATCGCATCTCATGTCCATTTTCACGTGGTGCCCAGGTGGGTGGGAGACAGCAGTTTTATGTCCACCATAGGTGAAGTCAGGGTGCTGCCCGAGGAATTGGAAGTGACCTGGCAGCGCTTGCGCAAGGCGTGGTAGTTCCCCCATCATCGGGTGTTGAACACGACCACATGATGTGATATCAAATGGCTGCCTGCCGGCAGCCATTTGTGTTTACTTCAGCATCTCCTCCAGGATTTGCTTTGCCAACTGCGGATCTGCCTTGCCCCGCATTTTCTTCATCACCTGACCCACAAACCACCCCATCAGGGTCTCCTTGCCGCCTTTATAACTGGCGACTTCCGCAGGACTTTCAGCCAGGACCTCTGCCACAACAGTCCGAATAGCGCCATCATCGCTGACCTTGCCCAATCCTTCTGTAGCCACAATCTCAGATGGAGCCCGCCCACTCTCTTGAACTTTTTCAACCAGCGTCTTTCCAGTTGATGTATTCACAGTGCCGTTGTCCACCAGTTTCA
>DFYN01000182.1:9289-11815 GCA_002383615.1 Anaerolineaceae bacterium UBA4081 | reverse complement strand
CAGATGCCTATCTCGACAACCACTCGGAACGCAAAACCTGCAGTCACCTCTAAAATAGGGTTCGGAATGACAAGCCGATCCCGCCACCCACGGTGGGTATGATCCGCCACCGCCCCGGTGGCGACCTTAGCACCCTGTTACAGTTGGCGGTCGAAGATCTCGGCGCCGAGACGGTGACGAGACCTTTTTATGATGCAGGTAGATCTGCAATAATTCCAGCGATCATAGGAGCTACCCGCATGATGTAGTGGCGAAGCGGCGCCTCACCCCTATCACTCCAGATCAAATAATGCTTTGTGACCGACTAATAATGTTCATGCCTTAAAACCTGTTACCTCACAGTATAATCACCTCATGCTGGTCGCACTCAACACCACGGTCACCCTTATCCTCTTTACCGCCAACGGCGGCAGCGAGCAGATGACGGTGCATCTTGTTTCTGACAGTCGGGCAGATTACGCGCGCGGCTTATTCGGAGCAAACACCCCACTGGGTCGTGCCCTGCTGGGGCATGCGGAGGACGAGACCCTGCCTTACCCCGAAGGGGATGTCGTGCGGCTGTATATTGTCTCCGTCCAACCGCTGCAAACCGACGCGCCGGAGAAATCAGCTGAGGATGTGATCAAGCAGGCGGTGACGGATATCAACCACACCAACGCAGTCTTGTTTGCCTCGTCATATAGCAGCAAATGGGGGGATTACGACCCGGATGGCATTGACCATCCGGATGACGACCATCCTGCGAAGGATAATCCCGAGTCATAATGACGGTTTCATTACAAAACTACCGATACGCTTTCAACAGGCGCCGCTTGGCTTTTCTTGAGCTTTAACCTGTAATATCCTGCATTCAAATATGCGCCGAACAGAAAAATCAAGCCGCTCAGATATGCCCAGGTGAGCAGCGCAATAACGGCTGCAACTGAGCCATAAATCAAGTTCGAAAAAGAAATGTAATCGGCAATGAAAAATAAGAAAACCTTCTTGGCAAACTCCCAGGAGAGACCAGATGCAATTGCACCGGGAATAACATCACGCCAGTGGGCAGTAGAGTGGGGAAGGATGACATAGAGCACCATAAACAAGGTAATATCCAGTAAGATTGCCAGGACAAGACCTCCCCAGCCGATGAGGGCTTTGCTTTGTGCAGGCAAGCCGCTCAAAAGGGTTGTTATTAAGTTATCCGCAAACGACGCTAAAAAAATAGACGGGACGATCAGCACTAAAACTAATAGAATAGCTGTACCACGCCGCCGCCACACCGGGTGAAGTTTTTCAATACTCCAAACTTTATTCATGGTTGCCGTCAGGACGAAGAAGAAAGTTGAAGCGGACCATGCCAGGCTGATAAGCGCAACCAGGGTCACGGGTCCACGTGTCCGGATGATTTCATCAATATTCGCGCCTAATAATTGACCCAGGGCAGGCGCCACAAATTCCAGGCGTTGGATGATGACCCGATGGTCAATCAACCCGCCAATGCCAAAGCTCCCAATCGCCACAACCAGCAGGGTAAATGGGAAGAGGGAGAAGACTGCAAAGTAGGCAATGGCTGCCGCGGTAATCACCGAGTCCGGCATCATGGCGGACTGAAATGCACGTGTCAGTAGCTTGAGCCAGCCATGCGCCTTTCGGTCAAACCAGTCAACTTTTTGGTTAACCCATTCAGAAAGAGTGGTAATCCCTTGTGTTATTTTCTTGACCATTTTACTCATCCGATTTGGGGAGAGGCGGATGAAGCGATAAAGGCTCTTCTGGCACAGCCGGTGAATGTAGAATCGGTCCAGCCTTCTCTAGCAGCTGTGCCAGGCGCTCCATGCTGCTGGTCACCAATGGCAAAGCTGGCTCATCCATTGCCTGGATCGTCTGCAATAATTGATTCTGCCGATCTTGCAGGTCTGAGATTTGGGCAGCGGCGCCAATAGTCGTGCGATGGCTGACCAGGCTATTCCATAATATTTGGCAAACCACTGATAAAGGTGGCGCTACAACTATTCCAATGATGCCAAACGCATCTGCCAAAGCAATCAGTAAAACGACTGTCAGGATGGGGTTGTCCCAATTGCGTTTGAAGAGGCGCGGTCTGATCCAGAGTTGAAGGGCAATCAACACACCGAACGCAAACAGTGTGGTCACCAGGGCGAGGAAAAGATTGCTCACCAGCCCCACGAGTAAAACGGGGATGAGGACGAGGGCAAAACCAACCACTGGAATCAGGCAAGCCAGCGCACCTGCCAGACCCAGTAACATCGGGTAAGGCGAGCCCAGCAGCCAATATCCCAAACCCAATATCAAACCTGCCAGGATGCTTTGAATGACCTGCCCGCGAATATAACTGCCTGTTTCCGGCTCAATTGTTCGCCAGATATTACGCGCCTGCTTTCGTTGGTCAGACGGGAGCAGAGAGAGCCACAACCGTTCAAAATGCACCTGGTTAATACTCCAATACACGCTCAAGAAAAGGATAATTAACATACCGCTGGTAACAGTACCAGCATTTTGTAATCCTGTGAGGAGGGTTGGGAA
>DFYN01000182.1:5494-9261 GCA_002383615.1 Anaerolineaceae bacterium UBA4081 | reverse complement strand
CATCTTGAGCAGATACTGTTTCACTAAATACTTCAATCTCAGAGACTGCACCTTGACTGACCAGGAAAATGCCATAGCCAAATCCCGCGAAAACACTGACGTATAAGAGTATCCACAAGATCTTGAAGATGATCTTCTTGCCTGCCAGCCGAATGACCAGAGGACGCAGGGCAGCAGCAAGCATGAGCGAAATCAACACATAGGCAAAAACAAGCCGAAACTCCCACAAGAGGACCACCGCTAAGGCAGTTGTCAAAACTGCAGCAGCTATGATTGCAATGCGCTTTGTCATGGCTTACCTGCCGTGGGCACCTGGGCTAGGAGTATGTCCAGGTCCGTAGCGATGGCTTCTATCTCATCCATCACCTGGTCAATTTGCTTGACCCGCCGATCTGAGCCCCACTTTTTGATGCGCGCCTGCTTGCGAAGATCAGAAGCAAGGTCCTGAGCCTCGTAACGCAACAGACTGGTCATATCGCGTTCGGCAGGCACTTCTGTTTCACTTGCCTCGGGACGGAAGACAAAATAATCCAGCAATAGTTGGATAATTGCCGCCAGCGGAATAGCCATCAGCGCACCAGCGATGCCAAACAAGGTGCTGAAGGCAAATATGGATAAAAGCGAAACAAATGGATTAACGCCGACTGCTTTACGCATGACGCGTGGTACAAGGAAGTTATTTTCCAACTGCTGGATCAGCAAAGTGGCAGCGATGACCCAAAGGAGTTTAGACGGCGCAATAGACAGGGCGATTAAGGATGCCGGTATGGCACCCAGTAAGGGACCAATCATAGGAACTGCTTCAAATAGTCCAGCCAGCAGCGCCAATACCAGGGCATTTGGAAGCCCAATCGCCAGGTAGGCAACATACGCCATTGCGCCAATCACCAAACAAAGAAGCCCTTGTCCAATGATGAATGATCCCACTTTGGATTCCATGAGACCAACCAAATCGCTGATACCCTCCCTGTTTTTCTTGGGCAGCAACAATAGGAATGATTGGACAATTCGTTCTCCATTCAACGTCCAGTAAAAAGCCAGCAACGGAATGACAATGGCGATAAACAGGACTTCTCCGACAATATTGACAACACCTAAAACCTGTTCCGCGGTTGCCAGAATCTGCTGTCCGGATGCTTGCTGCTGCGACAATCCAGGCAGGTTCGGAGGCAGGAACTCTCCCAAGCTGACCATGATCGGGTAAGGGTTATTTGTGAACCATATCCGCAGGCTCTGATAATAGGCGGGCAATGAGGCGGAAATTGCGCTTCCCTGATCAACCACAAGGGGGAATAATAAAAGGATAAATCCAGCCAACGCCACAATCAGGAATACAAAAATCAGGATGATGCCTGTCACCCGCGGAATACCGCGGCGGTTTAGCCAGTTGACCAATGGCTTGATGACTGTGCCTAAAACGATGGATATAAATAATATGAAAACAACCAGGTAAAACCGGTACAGGAGCCAAAAACAAAGAGCAACAGCACCCACTACCAGAGTTGCCCAGACCACCCGCCTGAATGTCCATTCCTGCTTTTCGATTAATGGAAGAGTTGACATCTAAACCTCTTATAGAACTTGAAAAATACCGCCAGCGAAGGCGCTACTATTTGCCGCAAATTCACAAATTGCAACCGTGATAACCCTGACATAGAGATTAACTATCACGATTGAGCCTCAGCTGGCTTTACTCATCAAGCTGTGATTATCTTCGTGTAAAATAATCCCGAACTTTGGCAGCAATTTGAGGGTTAGTCATTTTATCGACCGTTTCAATCCCTACAATTTTTTCACCAAGGTCGTCGTGTTCCAGCTGACTCTTGAGTTCAACTTTTGCCTCACCTGGTCCAAAGATCCAAATGGCATCCGCAGATTTCAAGAAGGAGATGACCCCTTCGTAAAAACGCCGCAACTCATCCCCAAATTCGCGATCCCGCACATCCTCTGCCGTTGACCCCTGCGAATCGGGTGAATGGGATTTCCTGCCGCTTGAAAAGCGGACATGTTTCTCAATATTGGATTGGATCTCCAGTATCCCCTCTTGTTCCACTTCATCGTTTAAGGTGATGATCACTGCTTTGCGGTGGTCAATCCATAAACCCATTTCTTTTTTAACCATGATATCGACCTGACCGGTATTTTATACCGAAGTTTCAGCCTTAGAATTGTAAACAGCCTGCCACCTGGAAATCCTCCAAGCAGCAGACTGATGAATGGGTAGTTACCCACATGTAAGTTCGCTTAGATCATTCCGAGTAAACGGAAGAAGACCAGGATGACCGCAATCACTATTAAAATATGGATCCAGTTGCCTGTGCGGGGGAATTTTGGACTGATGCTCTTACCGAAAAAGCCAAGCAGCCAAAGTACAACCAGAATAATGATAATTGTCCACATAGGAATATCTCCTTTTGAGTGTTGACTTGTTATCTGGCGCTATGCCAAATTTTTAATTCTTCATCAACGTGCGTTCCATGAAGAGCTGCGATGGCGAGTGGGTCACCTGGTGAATGAAATATGCACCAGGTGACCATTCTGGGCTAATGTCGCGCATCGCAGCTCATTCCTCCCAACCGATCAAGTTTCTTTGGGGCTAGAAAGGGCGCTGATAATGCCTTCTTCAGCACGACCCTCACCACCCACATCGATGCCAGCATCTCGGCATTCTTCATTTGTGAGTGTAAAGAACTCAATCAGTTTTATTATGGATTGCCTTCTCGTCGCAAAAAACTGATGACTGACGTCGCTTACTTTTTCGAAATCGATTGAATAACCCATCAATCAACCTCTTTTAAGAAGATTTGCCGCCATCAATGGTTGTCGTCTTGGTTACACCTTCAACGGCACCACGCGGACGATAGAAAATCACCCAGATGAGCCGTTCAACAGCCCAGGCGACCAGGGCGTAGACCAGCATAGCAATCAGGGATGAGAATTCCAACTGCATGCCGCCTGCTGAAGGTGTGCCTGTCAACGTGGCAAAGGGCGCTACAAAGATGTTCGTTATGCCATACAGGAACTGGGCGAAGGCGTTTTCAGCATTGACGCCAATCAGTTTGAAGATGAACCGCAAGCCAATCAAGCCTTCCAGAATGCTGAGGAGCAGCCAAATCAACTGGGTAGCCTTAAAGGTGTTGATGCGATGCTCTTTCCCTTGTTCTGTTTGGGTGGTTCTTACTTCTTTATAATCTGTCATTTTGTCCTCTTCTCAATCTCTTGCTCAGCCTGCTCGCGGGTGTAACCGTACTTTTCCTGAAGCAGCCCAATCAACTTGTCCAACTTGCCATCCACTCCTTGCAGGTCATCATCTGTGAGTTTGCTCCACCAGACCTTTGCCTGTCCACGTATTTGTTTCCACTTGCCGTTAAAGATATCTGTGTTCATTATTTTTCCTAATTCGTGGTTTCAACTGGGTATGCTTCAATACCCAGGTGACTGGTGTAATGGATGATCTAATTAGCGCCCGCGTCGGATTAAGCGGACTAGAGCAATTAAGATAATCGCACCCAACAGCGTCACCAGCATGGTAGGGATGGTGATGGCATCATTGATGGTGCCTACACCGATGAGCGGGCTGATGAAAAACCCAGCCAGGAATGCGCCCACAATCGCAACAATGATGTTGATGAGCAGGCTTGAGCGGTCATGCATAATTTCGGTGGCAACCCAACCGATGATCGCAGCGACAACGAGGTAAATGATAATGTTCATGTGTTCTCCTTTAGAACAATTGGTTTGCACGGTATTCCGTGTTTTTATATGCC
>DFYN01000182.1:0-5319 GCA_002383615.1 Anaerolineaceae bacterium UBA4081 | reverse complement strand
TACACCCGGTACTGGTTAACCACCACGCCCAGCAATCCCCAGGCAGTCCCCAGGATGGCGCCAGCCAGGACATCACGCGGGTAGTGGGCGCCCACGTACATGCGGGTGATACCCACCAGTGAAGCTACAGCATAGAGCAAGAGCACAATCCACCAGTTTGGATGAAAGTGCTGCGTCATCAACGTTGCCAGAAAAAATATCTGGCTGGTATGTCCGCTGGGGAATGAACGACCTGAGGCACGGTATCCTACAATGCGCGTCCCAACCATTCGAATGAACGGTCGCGAGCGTTGAACAAGGAATTTGATTACCTCAACGACCAACCACAACGAGATGGTACCCAGCACCATTTCATAAGCAAGCAGGTGGGAGTTGACCAAATATAAAATCAGGGCAATCACCAATGCAGCTACCGCGCTGCCTAATTGAGTAATCCCCCCCATGACTTTATCCAACCAAAGCGGACGAGGTCCCTGCAAATTGAACACATTAAATACCCAGGCATCCAATTTTTGACCGGCTGTCCAAATAAGGGAAATTGCCAGCAGTATAAACACCGCCAATATACCCGCCAGGAATCGATTAGACCGCAAACCGTACCAGAAGGCATCCCGAATGTACGACGGCAACAGGACAAGGAAGACAACAAAACTGACCGCCAGAATAAATACGCGAGCGATTGAGAGGTGGCGGTTGACCCACAAACCAAATCGGTTTGCAGAGTCACGATACTTGCCTTTGATTTTTACGTGCAACCGCATGGGAGGCTACTTCTTGATGGTGGGTGGGGTTGGCGCAGCAGTTTTACCAGGTTTTGCAACCATGACTGCTAAAGCACGCCGTTTGATTTCAATCCTCACTTTTCCCTCACCCAGGGGAAGCCCGTCTATCGTGATCGGCATGGCAGGCGTGGTTTCGATTTCCACCCTGTGTACCCGGTAATGCTGGATGCGGGGGTCTTCCGGGTGACCAACACCCACACCCTGGAAGATGTAGGTCAGCAAATCCATCTTGGTTAAATCTGCGAAGAAAAGCACATCCAGCATGCCATCTTTGAAGGCGCTGGCTGGAGCGACCTGATAATGGAAACCAATAAAGGGCATATTGGAGACCAACAAAATATGACCCAGACTTTGGATTTCTTTTTTGTCGTCCAAGAGAAAATGTATCTGAGCGGGCGGGGTGGAAGCCAGTTTTGCCAGAAAATCCCCAATGCGCGCCAGGTTGCCATGCTGAATATCATCCGCAGATTCAAATAAAGTGGAAACCAACCCAACGGAGCAGGCTTCCAGGAACGGCATGGTCAGGCTGCCACAGGTTGCCATACCCACATCCACTTTTATGCGCTGCCCTTCCCTCAGGATGGCAATTGCCGCCGGGATATCATCCGGAATGCCCAGGCTGAGGGCGGTATTATTCTGTGTTCCGATGGGGATAATCCCCAAAGTGGCATTGGTACCCGCCAGGGTCCTGGCAACCGATTCAATCGTGCCATCTCCGCCGCATACCACAAATAAACGGGTGCCCTGCGCAAGCGCAGCCTTCACCACACCGGGCACATCGCAGCCTGGTTCCACCAAATAAGCCTCCGGAACCAACTTCCATTGCTGCATCTCATGGATGACATCCACAATATCAATCGGGTCTTTTCTGGCTGCTCCGGCGCCGGGATTGAAAATCAGTTTAGCGGGCAATCGGTGTTTATGGGTTATGAAAGTATCCATACCTGAATCCATTCTTACAGCTGGCATATGATAAGAAACGTTTGCAGTGAGTGCAACCGGTTCTTTGATTTATTTTGACTTCGACTAAATTGAAATAACTCCGCNNCGGGGTCAGACAAGGCATTAGTCTTCTTTAAGTTCGGTCTCTTGTACAGGGGGTGGTAATGCGCGGGCATTATCCCGCCGGTGTTCCACTTCAACCATGCGCCTGGCGAACCAGCCAATGGCAGCTCCCGTAGAGAGCCACACTACAAAATTGATAAAGGTCATTTCTAACTCCTTTCAAGAACGACACCTCTGCCCTAAAAGCAGAAATGTTCAGTTGGGGGTAATATCATCCGGTCGTATCACTGCCGATAAAGGATTTTCTACCTGTGAAGATTCAACCTCCAAATAGGAGCGGAGAGTCCAAGCCATTTTTTCATGAAGGCGCATAATACTCACCAACAAGTCAAATGTCCCTTCGTCCTCAAATTCTTCGGTGCACTTTTTTGCATCATCCCGCAGGTAGCGGATGACGGTTTCATGATCTGCTAATAAATCGATGATCCCTGGAACTTCGCCGGGATGCTCCTCCAGGCTGGTCAGTTTGAGCGCTTCCTGCAAACTGCCAATCGCAGACCCACCCATGATCCTGGTACGCTCTGCCAACTCATCTGATATGTCATTTATTTGTTTGTATTGAGAATCAAAGAGGATATGTAATTCAAAGAAACCGGCACCGTCGATATTCCAGTGCGCGCTGCGAGTTTTCTGGGTCAGGATAGATTCGTTCGCCAGGATGTGGTTAAGCAGGTCCACAACCGCATGGCGAATATCGCTGTCTAATCCAATATTCGGCTGGAAAAGTACTTTCGAGACGGCTTTATGACCGTCGTTATGATTGTGTCCCATGTAGCATCCTTTCATAAGATGAATTGTTGTGACAATATCATCTTAGCGAAAGGACGCTATCAGCGTCCCTAATACGTTCTATTAAATAACTATCAAAGTGGAAGAGATTTTAATAAATTTTCTTGGAATGCAGGTTGTAGCCCATGCCGGGAACCGTTTCAAGCAGGTCGCTGTACTCGCCTAACTTCTTGCGGAGGCGCCCAAGGTAAGTATGCAGGTAGTGATTTGATCCGCGGTACGCTTCCCCCCAAACGCGGGTCAGTAATTCATCGTGGGTGACAATGGCATCCAGATGGCGCGCCAACTCAGCCAGGAGGGCATATTCCGTCTTTGTCAGGTGTAAGTCCTTCTCTGCAATGTAGACGCGCCGCGCGGTAAGGTCTATTCGTAACTCACCGATTTCAATCCGGTCGTCCGAGGTTTTTGCAGAAACGTAGGTGCGGCGCAAGAAGGCACGCACCCGTGCCAGCAATTCTTCCTGTCCAAACGGTTTGGTGACGTAATCATCAGCACCTGCATCCAGGGCTGCTACTTTGAGGTCTTCTTCCATGCGTGCGCTGAGCACGATGATGGGTACATCTGAACGTGCCCGGATCCAGGCGCACACATCCACCCCCGAAAGTCCAGGCAGCATCAAGTCCAGCAACACCAAATCAACTGGCACCTGTTCAAAAAGGGCAATGGCTTGGTGGCTGTCTCCAGCCTCGGAAACAGAGTAGCCGCGTTTTACCAGGTTAACCCGCACCAGTTTGCGGATACTCGGGTCATCTTCAACAATCAGGATGTTCCCCATCTCTCAGCGCTCCTCTCTACCTACTTCCACAGGTGAATCAATCTGTGCCAAAGGAATTGTAAATGAAATCGTGGTACCCGGTGAGGGACTTCGCCGAATCCAAATCCGACCACCATGCGCCTCAACCAGCCCTTTACAGATGGCTAACCCCAAACCAGCGCCCTTGGTTACCCCATTCTCAACATTTGCGCCGCGCCGAAACGCCTGAAACACCTTTTTATGCTCCGCTGACGGGATACCCGGTCCAAGGTCGTTGACATTGACCTGGATAAAGTTGCCCCTCACATTGGCGGTCAGGCTTATGTCTGTGCCAGCGGGAGCATACATGGCTGCATTACGCACCAGGTTAACCAGCACCTGGGCAATGCGTGTTGCATCTACAAACACAGGTGGCAAAGTCAGGGGGATATCGAGGATAAATGTACGCCCACCAGTCAGGGTCTGCAATTGGGGCATGGCATCCGCAAGGATCTCATGCAGGTCATGCCTGGATTGCTTGATAGGAAGCCTGCCGGCTTCCAGGCGCGACAGGTCCAGCAAATGATCAATCAGTTCCTGGAGGCGTTCCGCTTCTCGTTGAATGGTGGATATGAAATCATGTTGTTCTTCAGGTTCCCAGGTGACATCATCAGCCAGCAGGGTCGTGGTAAAACCAAGGATGGAGGTTAAAGGCGTACGCAACTCATGTGAAATCATGGCGAGAAAATCTGTCTTGATTTGATTAGCCCGTTCGGCTTCATGGCGCAATTCACCTTCTACTTCCAGCAGCTGGAGGTTGCTGAGCGTTACAGCCGCCTGATCCACCAGGATTTTAATGTGGCGTTGTTCCTGGTGGTCAAAGGTATGCTGCTTATCAAAGTAAATTATCAGGCACCCGCGCCAACCTCGCAGTGTGACCAGTGGCAGAATTTCCAGTGATGCAACTTGACCTTCCAGCAATATTTTGCGGACATCGGTCGATAAGCGTGAATCTGTAAGCACTGAGGAAATGGTAACTGATTGGTTGGGTTTGGGTAATTCCCAAAAAGCAGGTTCTTCATACAGGCTCAATTCACTTTTCCAGGGGGCAGGTGTATGGCTCGATGTCCAGGTTGCGGTGACTTCGCCCATCTGAACAGGCAGTACGCGTGGGTCATTGAAGAAGAATAACACAGCCTTTCTACCAGTTCGCAGCGCAGATACGGACATCAAGATTTTAAGGACTGCTTCCGGTTTGCGCGCCAGGCTCATCTTCCGGCTGAGGGTAAACAACTCCTGCGTCCGGTCAAGCGTTTTATGGAGGTCTAATTCAACCTGTTTGTGGTCAGTAATATCCTGGGCAATGCTAACCTGCAACCCATTGCCGCCATTTTCGGATTTGATGGGAAAGGTACGCATATGAACCCAACGGATGTCGCCATCTGGACGCACAATCCGGAATGATTGGCTGAGCGGGCTGTGTCCGTTGTGCGGTCTGGCAACCATCACCTGCACCCGGTCTTCCGGGTGGACGCTTTCGATTAGGATATGCGCATCCGCATACAAGCTAGCGCAGGTGCGCCCCCACACAGTTTCAAATGCCGGACTGGCGTATAGAATCCGGTCAGCGGGGATATCGCGCAGCCAAAAAACCTGCTCGATATTCTCGGCAATCTGCCTGATGAATGATTCCTTCTCAATTATGTTCAACATTATCTATGCGCATTTTATCTTGGCGACGGATGCTGGAATGGAGAAGAGGGGGTGTCAATGCCGTACCCGATGTACTTGTAATCATTATATACCACCTGATTGGCGATTTTCATCTCGGTGTCCCCGCCAAGGAGTATTGTAGGTCGGGTTCCGCCGAACGTGCGGCACCCGACGATTGCAAAGGCGGGTAGCGAAAGGGTTCGAACGTAGGTCGGGTTCCGCGGCACGTGCGGCACC
>DFYN01000066.1 GCA_002383615.1 Anaerolineaceae bacterium UBA4081 | reverse complement strand
TTGAAACAGACATGCTGCAAAAAGGGTTTTACTGGATCACCTTGAATGTCGCCAAGGACAATCCCCGCGCCCAATCACTCTACCGGCAACGGGGCTATATCATCGTAGCAGAAGAACCGGGTAACTGGACTTACAGAGACCATCTGGGCATCCTGCACTATGTCCATGAACCAGCCTGGCGAATGGAAAAACGGCTTAAATAACAACCGCGCTGTTATGCAGTGCGGTTGATCATCCACTGTTTATTAGAAATCGATTCGAGGCGCGTTTACCCAGTCGGTGTGAAAAACGCCTTCNNGTCATAATACGCCAACGAACTGCTTAAGACCGGTAGGGGCAGCCCCGCGTCTGTTATTCCCGACGCCACCACACCCCGCCAGGCGGTTTGAGCTTCCTTCAGAATTTGGGTATAAGTAGAGGATTCGAGAAGATGTGATAATTCGGGTTTTGCCAGGAACGCCGCCCGGAAGCCATCCAGCAGGCGGGAGCGGATGATGCACCCTCCCCGCCAAATGCGTGCAACCTCAGCCAGGTCGAAGGTGTAACCCAACTCCGCCTTGGCAGCAGCCAGCTGGGCAAAACCCTGATCGTAAATGGTCAACAAGGCAGCATGAAGGGTTAGCCGATAATCTTTTTGGGTAAATGCCACTCCCATTTGGGCAGGTGCAGGACCAGGCAGCAGTTTGCTGAGGACTTCGCGCTCTGTACTGCGCGCAGACAGGTTGCGGGCATCCACAGCAGCAGTAATGGATGGCACAGGTACGCCCATCTCCAAAGCATGCTGGGAAGTCCATTGTCCAGTGCCTTTTTGCTTGGCACGGTCACGGATTAGATCAACGAGCGGCTTGCCCGTCTCCGGGTCCTCAACGGATAGAACTTCAGAGGTAATCTCTAACAAGAAACCGCCGATTTCGCTCTGAGACCACTCGGCAAATAAACGCCGGGGGGTACTGCCCACATCTGCGTGTTGAAGCAGGTCATACGTTTCAGCGATGGCTTGCATGATGCCATACTCGATGCCGTTATGAACCATCTTAATGTAATGCCCAGCCCCACCCGTGCCAAAATAACCCATGCAGGAATCGCCCTTTGTGGTTTTCGCAGCAGCGGCTTCCAACAAATCTGCGACGCGCACAAAGCCAGCCTTCTCTCCTCCCACCATGATGGAGGGACCATGCAATGCGCCCTCTTCACCGCCAGACACGCCCACACCCAGCAAGTAGACACCCTTCTCCTTCAAGGTTTTCTGGCGCCGTTCCGTATCCCGGAAATGCGAGTTCCCTGCATCCAGGACAACATCCCCCGCTGATAATAGCGGCAGCAGATCATCCAAGACGGCATCCACAGGTTTGCCCGCGTTAACCATCAACAGGATTGCCCGCGGAGAGTCCAACTGGCTGACTAAATCAGCCAGTGATGTTGTGGAGGCAACCATGCCACTCTCCGCGTGTTTCAGCAGACCATCCACCCGTGCCGGGTCCAAGTCATAAGCTGCCACGCGCCAACCGCAGTGATTAAAATTGAGCGCTAATGCCGCGCCCATGGTTCCAATACCTACCAGACCAATTTCTTGTTTCACTTTGCACACTCCCTATCGGGTTGTTAGCTCCGGGCAACGGTACAGTTGCTCACCTGCATGCGGAACATACAGGATGCCTTCTTGTTCGCGTCCGGTGAATTCATTCGGATTGATAGATGCGGGGTCACGATACCCCAGGTTGATGAGACGGCACACGTCTTCAGGTATTCCCGTGGCAAGGGTTACCTGAATGCGGGCTTGTTCGACACCCTTTTCGTAGGTACCTAATCCACGGACATGGGTGGAATGTGCCAGAACGCCTAAAGGCACATCCGTAAAACGCTCCATTTGATTGACGAAGTAATCGCGGACATGGTAACCTACCCGCCTGATGTATGCACCATGGACAAGGCTGATGACTTTCAGGTGAGGCGCATAAATGATGATCTCTCCGCCATCTGCCACAGCCGGTTCGGTTTTGTAAGCCGCCTTGGCTGCTGTCCACAATTCGTCATACATGGGGGGCGGGCAAGACAACACAGTTTGGAAGGGATGCGGAACCGTCAGGATGTTCAGGCGCGCCGATAGGTTTGCCGCTGCACGCCAGGCGGCTTGCATCTCCCCGATATAGAGNNGCATGAATCACACGGCGCACCGGGGTTTCTATAACCCCGATGGTATGAAATGAGGTGACCAAAGCGCCCAGCCAGTGGGTAGAATCGATGATTTCTGCGCCGGCAATCCCCGGGAAAAGATACTTGGCGCCGCCGGAAAAGCCAACCACCTCATGGGGGAAAACTGGACCACACACCAGTATCAAATCGTTTTCCAACACCAGCCGATTGATCCGCACGGGTGTTTCACGTGGCATCAAACCTTCGGTCAACTGCTGCATCTCTGGCGCAGTCAGGACTCCAATGGTTGCCAGCGCTGCCGGGTCTTGCCAGGCATGGTTCATCACCCGGACGTTTGACCATCGTTGCTGCCAAACTTCCGCTGGGAATCCAACCAAGCGTTCGATGGCATCTGGTGACATGGGCGGATGTGTGCCAAGCGCAATCAAGTAAGTCAGGCTGGCTGCCCGCGGCGCAAGGGCGGTATTTATGGCTTCAAAAAAGAACGGAATAGGGGCAGTCCGCGTGCTATCCGGGATAAGGATAAGCACCCGTTTACCGTCCACTTGCAGGGAGCTCATCGCTTCATTGAGGACTGAACGGGCTTCATTATCGGTAATTGGACGCTCAACGAAACCGATACCTAACATCTTAAGACTCCACTGGCGCAGGACTGAGAAAAAGTAGTAGGCAGTGGTGCGAGAACCTGCAATTTACTATTTTCATAATCATAACCGAAATTTAGGATGTTTCGGAATCATTAGTTGACTTTTCCCTTTTTAATGGAAACCTTACAACTAAAGAGAGGCTGATTCTTTGACAAGAACGCCATCCTCATTTAAAATAGGATTGTTGGTATCATGTCTTAATTCCAAATAAAAGAAGGATATCCGATACATGAAAGAATACGCGACCGATTCAATCCGCAACGTGGTGCTTGCGGCTCACTCTAGCGCTGGTAAGACCATGTTGGCGGAAACGCTCCTGCATACTGCAGGCGGTACGACCCGGGTGGGAAAAATTGCGGACGGAACCACCGTCTCGGACTTCGATGACGAGGAAATTCGGCGCGGTATTTCACTCTATACGACCGTCATCCCGGTCGAATACAAAAACATCAAGATTAACCTGCTGGACACCCCAGGCTACACGGATTTTATCGGAGAGGTAATCTCCGCGATGCGTGTGGCTGATTCGGTGGTCATGCTGGTAGACGCTACCTCCGGTCGCGAAGTTGGAACCGAGATAACCTGGAAGTATGCAGATACTTTTAAACTGCCGCGCCTGTTGGTCATCAACAAGATGGACCGTGATAATGCAGCCTACGCAAAAGCGCTTGCTTCCATGGAAGAATACTCAGACACTCGCCTCATTCCCATTCAACTACCCTGGGGTGAGAAGCTGGCTTTCAAAGGCGTCATCGACCTGATCACTATGAAAGCCTACAAAGGCGATGGAAAAACCGCGGAAGAAATTCCTGCCGAATACAAAGAAGCTGCTGAGGAAGCCCACGGTAAATTGGTGGAAGCTGCCGCTGAAGGCGATGAGACCCTGCTGGAAAAGTACCTCGAGGCGGGTACCCTTGACGCGGCAGATTTGGTAAGGGGTCTGAAGAGTGTAGTACTCTCACGAGATTATGTGCCGGTATTGGTGGCTGCTGGTGGTGCATCCATAGGCGATGCCTTGCTGCTGGATGCCATTATCGACCTGCTGCCCTCCCCGGCAGACATGCCCGGTGCAGTTGTTCAAGGTAAAGCAGGCGAAGAAACCCTAAAGTTCAGTGACAGCGGTCCCCTGGCATTGTATGTCTGGAAAACAACTGCTGATCCATTCGTTGGAAAGCAAACTTTCTTCCGGATTTACTCTGGAATGGTGACAGGTGATATGCGCGTCTGGAACTCCGTCAAGAATGTGGAAGAACGTTTTGGCACCGTCTACATTCCGCGTGGAAAAGAATCCATGCCGGTCAAGACCGTTCACAGTGGAGATATCGCAGTCGTGCCAAAGTTAGGGGAAACCTCAACCTCCAACACATTGTGCGATAAAGCCCACAACTTGGTCCTGCCTGTGCCGGAGTACCCGCGCGCCCTGTATCAGGTAGCGGTCTTCCCCAAGACGCAGGCGGATTCGTCCAAGATCAGTACCGTGCTTTCCCGCCTGTGCGAAGAAGATATGACGCTTTCCTGGCATATGGAGCCTGCTACTACCCAGACCATATTGCAAGGTATGGGCGACCAGCATATCGATGTGGCTATCCGCCGCGCTGAAACCAAATTCCAGTTGGGCGTCCATTTGGAAATTCCAAAAGTGCCTTATACCGAATCCATCACCAAACAAGGCTCGGGGATGCATCGCCATAAGAAGCAAACAGGTGGCGCCGGGCAGTTTGGTGAAGTCCACTTGCGGGTTGAACCCATCACCGACAAGGACTTTGACTTTGTCTGGGAGGTTGTCGGCGGCGCTGTGTCGCAGAGTTACGCGACCTCCATTCAAAAGGGTATCCTCGCCACGATGAAAGAAGGTGTCGTAGCGGGCTATCCAGTCTCGGGTGTGCGTGTGGCGGTTTTTGACGGTAAGGAACATCCCGTTGATTCCAAACCAATCGCATTTGAAGTTGCCGGTCGTGAAGCGTTCAAGATAGCATTCAAGGAAGCCAACCCGGTCCTCAACGAGCCGATTATGTTGGTGAGAATTGTCGTGCCAGAAGACCACATGGGTGACATCCTGGGTGACCTGAACACACGCCGCGCGCGCGTGATGGGGATGGATTCCGAAAAGGGTTATTCCATCGTTACCGCCCACGTTCCGCTGGCGGAGATGCAGCGCTATACCACCACACTGCGCTCACTGACAGGTGGTCGCGGTATGTTCACAATGGATTTTGACCATACCGAAGTTGTGCCTGCCCACATCGCCAACGAAATCATTGCTGCCCGTGCCAAGGAAGTCAGCGAGAAGAAAGAAGAGTAAAACGACAAGGATGACCAAAGAGCGAGGCAATCGCCTCGCTCTTTTTCTTATATCAAAACAGGATTACAAGTAAAATCTAACCATGGAGTCTGAACTTGAACGCATATGGGACGGCATCCTATCACGGGAACCGGAACGGATTCGGGCAACCTACCGCGGGTTAAGCCTGCCTGACCGGCGCACGGTCATGACGCACCTACACCGCATGGCAGATGAGGACGGCTGGCACCCGGAGCAACAACTCTCAGCGAAAATTGCATTGGATGCCCTTCAGGCACGCAGGCGCAAGCATGACTAAAAGTCTATTAGTCCGCTGGATGCTTGTCCTGCTGGTTTGCCTGGCAACCCTGGCGCTCTTTACTGTGCTTCTCCATTTCGCGGTCGGTGGCACCCCTTTGGGGGCGGATTTTTACACCTTCTGGTTGGGGGCAAAAGCGGTCTTTGCAGAGCGGATCAACCCATACAGTACAGAGGTCACCCTTGCCAGCCAAATGGGTATTTACGGTCGCGCTGCTTATCCTACCGAAGACCAGGTCGCTTTTGCTTACCCGCCCTTCAGCCTGCTGGCAATCCTGCCGGCTGCCTGGATGGAATTTGGCTGGGCGCAGGCATTTTGGATGGCGCTCAATATCCTCACTATTTTAGGCGTCCTGTTATTTGGATTGTCCGCGTTCCAGCGCAAGGTGACCCTTGGCTACCTGATCTTTTATCCGGTTGCGTTTGGATTAATCCTGGGCAACTTTGCCGTCCTGATGGGCAGCCTGATGACGTTGGTGTTGTATCGATTAGTGCTAGCCAATGACACTGCCAAAGGATGGCAAATCGCAGGCGGGTTGCTGCTGGCATGGTGCACCGCCAAGCCGCAGTTCGTTTATCTTTTTGCGCTTTTCTTAGTCTTGTGGGCGCTCAGGAAGCGACGTTGGCAGTTCCTGGGCTCGTTGGCTACCAGTTTGGTTGGCTTCTGGGGGTTGGCGTTCTTGCTTGTGCCGGGTTGGTTGGGTACCTGGCTCAGACGAATCGTCGAGTATGCCGGGTATGTAGAAAGTCAACCCACCCTGGAATCACTGCTCTCACTGGTGTTTCCGCCGATGTTAGCTCATACGCTGGCACTCATTCTGGCTGCGGGATTAGT
>DFYN01000042.1:14322-15136 GCA_002383615.1 Anaerolineaceae bacterium UBA4081 | reverse complement strand
TGCAAGGCAGCAGCCCTTACAACATCAAAGCCCTGTTCCCAGAAACCAATGCAGTCTGGATGCCGATGGCAATTGGGCTGTTTTTACCGCTGGGGGAGCTGCCGGTGCAATGGGCGTCTAACCTGTGGCTGCTGTTCAACTTATCCGCCCTGGCAACGCTCACAATCCACCCTGCACAGCGGTATCGCTTAAAGCTCTGGCAAATTGCGCTCATCATGACCGGATTGGTTGTATTCCCGCCTGCGCTGGCACATTTGCAGCTTGGGCAAATCTCATTGTTGGTATGCCTGGGGTTGTATTTCATTGCAGTGTACCGCCAACGCATGCACCCGGCGCTGACTGGGCTCATTCTGGCAGCGGCGCTGCTCAAACCACAGCTGCTGGTGCTGTATCTGCCCCTGTTCCTGTGGTGGACGGTGCGCGAGCAAGGCTGGCGGAAAGCGGTCTCGATCAGCCTGTTCACCGTAGGTTGGATTGTGGTCTTGTGCCTGCCCCTCTTTATCCTCTATCCAAACTGGATTCCGGATTTGCTTTCCAACCTGGCGGGCAACAATTCCTGGTTTTACCCGTCCCTGTATGCCCTTGTCCGCTGGCTCAGTGGGTCAACAGAAATCGCCGCAATTGTTGCCGGTGTATGCCTGGTGGCTGGGGTGGGTTTGACTGTCGCAATTTCAGGTCGCCTGGACGCTTTCCACAGCCTGCTGTGGAGCCTGGCTTTAACTCCTATTTTCTCGCCGATCATCTGGTCATGGGATTACGTCCTGTTGTTTCCCCTCGTGGTCTTAGCAATCTGCCGGAAGAAATCACGGGCAGG
>DFYN01000042.1:0-14238 GCA_002383615.1 Anaerolineaceae bacterium UBA4081 | reverse complement strand
GGGGAACACCTGTATAATTCAGGTATCCCCTATTGGAGCAAACGATGACCAACAACCTGACCTGGGAAAAACTGACATTACGCCTGCGCAATCCCTTCCGGATTGCCTATGGTGTGAGCGAAACGCGCGTCTCGCATTGGATTCGCCTGCGCGATGATGAAGGCTGGGGCGAAAGCGCTATTCCCCCCTATTACGGCGTATCCGATGAAGCGTCATATGCTTACTGGCAAACCCTTGCCAGCAAAAACCTGCCCTTTCCGGATAGTCCTGCCGAGATTGAGCGCTGGGTAGGCACGGATGGACCGGCGACGGCGCGCTGTGCAGTGGATTTGGCACTCTACGACCGCATTGGGAAGCGTGAGAAGTTGCCTTTATGGCAGCTGCTGGGACTGCCACAACCTAAACCTCTGGCATCCTCGTTCACCGTGGTCATCGACGAGCCGGAAGAGATGGCGCGTATGGCGCTTTCCATCCCCAATTACAAGAATATCAAGATTAAATTGGGCGGGGATGAGCGGGATATGGAACGTGTAGCTGCGGTGCGCGGCGCACGCCCGGACGCAAAGTTGCGTGTGGATGCCAACGCCGGCTGGTCGCGTGAACAGGCTGTGCGTTACCTGCACGACCTGGAGGCATTGGATGTGGAGATGGTGGAGCAGCCGCTTGCCAAGGACGATATTGAGGGCATGGGGCTGGTACAGAAACAGACCCGCATTCCCGTGGTCGCGGACGAATCGGTGCTCACCGTCAAACATGTTGAAGCATTGGCTGCAGCAGGGGTGGCTGGCATCAACCTCAAACTTCAGAAAGCCGGCGGGTTATCTCCCATCTTACATATGTTAAAGCGCGGACAGGAATTAGGCTTGCGGATTATGCTGGGCTGCATGATTGAAACATCCATTGGCGCGACCGCCATGGCGCATTTGATGGGGACGGCAGAGTGGGTTGACCTGGACTCACCCATCTTGATTACCAATGACCCATTTGATGGAATACATTTCGCCGATGACTGCGCTATCACCCTGCCGGATCGGGCGGGGATTGGCGTAATTAGCAGGACTTGAGGAGGTCCAATGTCAACAATAAATGATGCTTTGGCTGCCATTAAAGAGCGAAAATATGCCGACCGGCGATTGGCAGTTTTTAACCTGGAATTCAGCCAGATGGTGGATGGTCAAATTCGCCTGACGGGTAAAGTCCTTGAAAAAGAGATGCTGGATGAACTACAGGTGGAACTGGCGCGTGAGTTCCCTGACGTCACCGTGGACGTCAGCGCTGTGGCAGTCATGCGGCAAATTCAACCCAAGATTTTGACAACTGCGACCTCCTTGGTCAGCACGCATGCCAGACCTTCCTGGGACTCTGAAACCGAGAACGAACTGGTCTATGGCATGACGGTAGAAATCCTGGAAGAAGAAGACAACTGGGTTTACACCCGCCAGACGCTGGATGGATACCTGGCATGGGCATATAAACCCTATTTGAGCGAGCAACCTGCGTATGATCCGACTCATATGGTGACTGCGCCAGTGGCAGTGCTGCGCCAATCACCCATCCGAACCGCATTGCCCACAGACCGGCTGATGATAGGCACCGAGATCCATGTGGAGACGGTAGATGGTGAGTGGGCGTATATACCCGCGCACATGGAGGCGACTCCGCCTGCCATGCGTGGTGGATGGGTGCGAACCAATGCCCTTACAAGTTTTGAAGATATTCCCATTGGTTTGGAAGAGCGCCGACGCGCCATATTAGGCTATGCGTTTGACCTGGTGGGTGTCCCCTATCTGTGGGGTGGAACCACTGCCCATGGTATCGATTGTTCCGGTTTTGCACGCCTGTTGCATCGCCTGGTGGGTGTGCCCACACCCCGCGATGCGGACATGCAATTTCACAGCGGACGCCCCATTCCCTGCCCCATCCCAAACCGCCAGGTTCAACAGGATACGCCTGTGGAACTCAGTCCTTACCGACCGGGCGATATGATNNCATTCATCTCGTTCCCGAAATGGCGTCCAGGTGGATGACATTCGCCGGGTGCCGCATCTATCCAAATCTTTCTTTGGGGGAGTGTCCTATCTCGACTAGTCCAGAATCCCCCATTGGAATTTCAGTTGCCCTGGCTTCGACGAATCCAGTTAAGAAGCAGGCAGTTCAGCATGGATTTCACCGCTTTTTTCACGGGCAGCCTATTGATGTAACCTGTTTAAGCGGCGATTCACCGATCGCTGCCCAGCCACTTACCAGTAATGAGACCCTGCGCGGAGCCTCCTTACGCGCAAAACAGGCAAGAGAAGGAATGCCGGAAGCCAATTATTGGGTTGGTATTGAAGGCGGCATTGAGGATACCCTGGAGGGTATGTTGACGTTTGCCTGGGTGGTCGTGCTGGATCAGCAGCGGATAGGACGCAGCCGCAGCGGGGCATTCCTGCTGCCAACTAAAGTGGCAGACCTTGTGCGGGAAGGTTATGAATTGGGTACTGCAGACGATATGATATTTGGCGGAGTTGACACCAAGCGGAAGAACGGCGCAATCGGCTTATTAAGCGGCAACGTGCTGGACAGGGCGGGGTTATATGAACAGGCAGTGATTTTAGCGCTGCTGCCGTTTCGAAACCCAGACCTGTACCCAGCTGGATGGGATTGAGGCAGGAGAGATGATGTTATTACATTTACTTAAAGCAGAAGACTGGGCGCGAGCGCAGCAAATGGGCGAATACCGTCCAGCGAGCCTGGAATCTGAAGGTTTCATCCATTGCTCCACTCCAGCCCAGATTTGTGCAACAGCCGACCGCCATTACCATGCCCAACCGGATTTGCATGTGTTGTTGATTGACCCTGCCAGGGTGAAAGCTGAAATTCGGTTTGAGAACCTGGAAGGGGGGGATGAATTGTTCCCGCACCTGTATGGTGCCCTGAACCTGGACGCGGTGACCCTGGTGACACCTTTTCCACCGCGGGCAGATGGCAATTTTGACCTGCCGTTGGCAGTTTCTACGGCATTGGATGCTGCCCAGAAATCCGATGCGCCTATCTTTGCCCTCATTCCTGCTTTCAATGAGCACGACCATATTGGACGGGTTGTGGCAAGCGCTGCAAAGTACCTGCCTGTGTTGGTGGTGAATGACGGCTCGCAAGATGACACAGTTGAGGTTGCCCGGTCTGCTGGCGCGCAGGCGGTCATCAGTCAGTATCCCAACCAGGGTAAGGGTAAAGCCTTAATGAATGGTTTTAGGGAAGCATTGGCGCGCGGCGCCCAGGCGGTGGTGATGTTGGACGCGGATGGTCAGCACGACCCCGATGAAATCCCCTTATTCCTGGACGCCTATCACCAGAAGGGATTTGACCTCATTATTGGTGAACGCGATTTTTCAAAGATGCCATGGCTGCGCCGCAACACCAACACCATTGGCAGGCGCATGTTTTCAGATGCGCTGGGGTTGTATGTGAGTGATAATCAAACTGGCTATCGGCTTGTCAGCGCACGGTTGATGCAAGCCATGCTGGGCAGCCGGGAGACCAATTTTGAATTTGAAGTGGAAATGATCGTGGTATGCGTGCTCAGTGGTTTTCAGATGGGTGGGGTATCGATTAAGACGATTTACGCAGATGAGCACAGCCACATCAAACCCCTTCGGCACGGGTATCATTTTGTGCGGATGTGCTGGCAAACCTATTTGCGCCGAAAGGCATTTGAGCGTCAACGGTGACAACGAATAAGTTGTGAGCACATCTATTCTGGAGATGGAGGTGAGATATGCTCGCAAAATTGACCTGGTATGGACACGCGACCCTGGGGTTGGAACTTGAGGGTTACCACCTCTTAATTGACCCATTCTTCTCTCACAACCCGGCAGCATCCAACATAGCAGATCAAGTGCAAGCTGATTACATCCTGGTGACGCATGGTCATGGCGATCATATTGGCGACACGGTCGCGATTGCCCAACGGACGGACGCTCTGGTCATCAGTAACGCGGAGATATGCAGCTGGCTGGGCAAACAAGGCGTCCGCACCCATGCGCAGCACCTGGGAGGCGGTCATCAGCACCCCTTTGGCTACCTCAAATTGACCTTCGCAATGCACGGATCCGGGCTGCCTGATGGCAGCTACGGCGGGAACCCGTCTGGTTTCCTCATCCGGTTATCGGATGGGCGGCACATCTATCTGGCGGGTGATACCGGCTTGTTTGGCGATATGCGCCTGATAGGTGAAGAAGGTATTGCGCTGGCTGTTCTGCCCATTGGCGACAACTACACCATGGGTCCAGCGGATGCCCTACGGGCGGTGCGCTTGCTGCAGCCTGAGCATGTCATACCCATTCATTTCAACACCTGGGGTTTGATTGGAGCAGACCCGGACGCCTGGGCGAGGCAGGTGGAAGCCCAAACTCCCACGCATGCGCACGTCCTCCTTCCGGGTGAGTCCTTCACAGTAGGACAATCCTCCTGATTATGGTCAATATTGGCTAAAACCGGGTTTATGGAGCCGAAAACAGCAGGCGTGTGGTAAGATATCCGGATGTTTAGAGACCGGGAGTATTACACCACTCTGCTGCGCTTTGGTTTACCCATTGCGCTGCAGAATCTTGTCAGCACTGCGCTCAACGCGGTAGGTGTGCTGTTAATTGGGCAGTTGGGGGAGACATCGGTTGCAGCGGTCGGACTTGGCAATCAAATCTTTTTCCTGCTCTCGCTGATGCTGTTTGGCATCACCAGTGGTTCAGCCATTTTCACAGCCCAGTTCTGGGGCAACCAGGAGCTGGCAGGTATCCGCAAGGTAGTGGGTTTTTGCATGGCAATGGGACTGACTGCCGGCGCTTTCTTTACAGTCATTGCGCTGGGGTTTCCTTCCTGGGCGTTGGGGTTGTATACAAATGACCCGGCGGTCATTGTGCTGGGCAGCCAATACTTGCGCATTGTCGGGGTTAGTTATCTGGCAACTGCGGTTACATTCACCTTTGCCAATAACTTGCGCTCAACCGGCAATGTTCGCACCCCGATGCTGGTCAGTATGGTAGCCCTCGGTTCTGGCACAGTCCTTAATTACATCCTGATATTTGGGAAATTTGGCATGCCAGTCATGGGCGTCGCGGGGGTGGCGTTGGGTACCTGCATCGCACGGTTAGGTGAAGCTGCTGCCATGGTTGCTGTTACTTATGGTCGCAAACTGCCGGTGGCATTCCGTTTATCGGACATGCGCAACTTATCCAAACCATTTGTCAAAAAATTCTTTGTGACTGTTTTACCTGTGTGGGCGAACGAGACTGTCTGGTCATTGGGCATCACAATTTACAATGTTATTTATGCCCACATCGGGACGGAGGCGATCGCGGCGGTGAATATCGCCAGCACGATTGAGTCACTTGCTTTTGTCCTCTCCATAGGTCTTGGGAATGCCACTTCAATTATGATTGGCAACAAGATTGGTGCGGGGGAAACAGAGCGTGCGCGTCAGTATGGTTGGCGAGGCTTGACCACCGGCTGGATACTGGCGGTTGTGCTGGGTGGGTCCTTGATTGCTCTCAGTCCGACCATCGTTTCCTGGTACAAAGTATCGGGTATCGCGGCACAGTATGCCCGCAATATCTTGTTATTCATGGGCTGCATNNGACACCCGTTATTCTTTATTCCTGGATGCTGGCTCGGTATGGCTGGCGGGCATTCCCATGGGACTGCTGGGCGCTTTTGTCTTACACCTGCCTGTTTACTGGGTGGTGGTCATGATTGGATTGGCGGATGAGCTGGTAAAATTAACCGGCGGAATGCTGCGCTTTATCTCAGGCAAGTGGGTTAATAACCTGGCAGGCAGCATGGATTTGACCACTTAGCCTACACTTGCTTTTTCCGCCTATTAGGCTTTAATTAAATCACAATGGAAACTTCTGAGATTTTATCCCTTTATGACCGTCTGATGCGGGTCGAGGTCAATTATCCAGATAACACGAAAGAGCTGTTACCCAACGGGATTGTGCGCTTTACAAAGCCTGCACCGGGCAACAATTTTATCCTTTATTCCCAACTTCAACCGGAAACAGCAGATGCGGTAATTGATGAACAAATAGCTTACTTGCAGGGCTTGAACCAGCCTTTTGAGTGGAAGGTTTTTGACCACGACCAACCCCCCGATCTATTGCAGCGGTTGATGATGCGCGGGTTGGAACCGGAGGATCCGGACGCTATTCTCGCCCTGGAGCTGGCAGATGCGCCCGTCAGCCTGACAGCGCCCGTGACGGCTGATGTCCGCCGATTGACGACTCGAGAGCAATTGGTAGATGTGGTGACAGTGTTGGAACAGGTTTGGAAACGGGAATTTGACTGGATATACGACCGCCTTGGTCAGAATCTGGAAATTCCCGGCTACATCAGCATCTATGCAGCTTACGATAAAGGGTTGCCAGCCAGTGTGGGTTGGATTTACTTCCATGACAATCATGTTTTTACTGACCTGTGGGGAGGTTCTACTTTGCCCGGTACTCGAGGGCATGGTATATATACAGCGGTATTAGCCATCCGAGTGCAAGAAGCCATTCAACGTGGTTACCAATTTGTGACCATTGATGCCAGCCCAATGAGCCGCAAGATTGTGGAAACGCATGGTTTCCGATTGCTGGATTACGCCCATGCCTGTGTGTGGGAGCCTAAGCCAGCCGCAGGGTAATCACATGAATTCAAGGCATCTGGCTATCGTTCCAGCTACGTGGCATGTCCTGTGGACCTATGTCCTTCGGCGTTCAAACCTGCCGCCGCCATTCCTAGCCAGTTTCAAACTAACTCAGCGCTGCAACCTGCACTGTGAACCGTGCCCGTTTTGGAGGCAACCGACTCCTGACTTGCCCTGGGGGCAGGTAATATCCTCGTTAGCAAAATTGCGTCAACGCGGCAGCCGGATAGTCATCTTTGAGGGTGGAGAACCGTTGATCTGGCAGGACGGCGCTTATCGGTTTAAGGATGTCGTCGCAGAGGCGCGCAAGCTATTCCTGGTGGTAGGCGCCACGACCAATGGCACCCAACCTCTGGATGTGGGCACAGATGTGTTGTGGGTCAGCCTGGACGGCTTGCAGGCAACTCACGACCGGTTGCGGGGGACGGGCGTCTTCCAGCAAGCACTGGCAAATATCCAGGCGAACCGAACCTCGTGCGTTTATGCGCACCTGACCGCTAATCGGCAGAATGCTGCAGAATTACCCGAATTAATTAAGTTCCTGCGTGGCAAGGTGCGAGGCATTACCATTCAGTTGTATTACCCTTATGGCGGCAAGGATGACCTGTGGCTGCCGCCTGATGAGCGGGAGCGACTGTTGCGGCAAGTTATCCAGTTGAAACAGTCTGGTTACCCCATCTTGAATTCCATCCCAGGTTTGCGCGCACTCATGCGGGGTAGTTGGCGCTGTGTGGACTCCCTGGTGGATAACGTCCATCCGGATGGCAGCCTGCAGCAGGGGTGCTACCTCAAAGGGCGGGATGTGCCGGACTGCAGTTGTTGCGGATTTTCACCACATACCGAGATATCGCTGGCATACCAGGGCGTCCCAGCCGCGATTTGGGCAGGTTTGCGCATTTTCTTCTAACCGGCGTGATGCGATGCCGGCGACAATTTGGTAGATTGGAACATGAAATGGAATCAATCCGTGAACTTTACCGTATCGGGCGGGGACCCTCCAGCAGTCACACCATGGCACCTGCCACGGCTGCACGGCGTATGTTGGCGCGTGTGCCAGGCGCTGCCTCTATCCGGGTGACGTTATATGGGAGCCTGGGCGCAACTGGAAAAGGGCACCGTACGGATGCAGCCCTGGAAGCTGCCCTGGCGCCTTTACCCATTGAGATCATCTGGCGCCCTGAAGAGAGCCTCCCAGAACATCCCAATGGCATGCTGCTGGAGGTACTGGGTCAAAGAGGCGAGGTTATGGCTGCCCAAAGGGCATATTCCATCGGCGGAGGAGCGGTGCATTTCGAAGGGGAGGATGATGCGCCGGCATGCGTTTATGACCTGGGCAACATGGCAGCTATTCTCCGCTATTGCACGCAAACGGGGAAAACGTTTTGGGAGTATGTGGAAGAACGGGAAGGCTCGGATATTTGGATATACCTGGCAGAGGTGAATGGGGTTATGCACGCTGCCATTGAACGCGGCTTGAGGGCGGAAGGCGTGCTGCCGGGAGGACTGGGTCTGGCAAGGCGCGCATGGCCTTTCTATCGCAAAATCAAGTTGACGGGCGGGAAGGCACGGGATGAAGGCTACTTACCAGCTTACGCGTTGGCGGTGGCTGAAGAAAACGCCATGGGTAACGAGATTGTGACTGCACCCACTTGCGGTTCAAGCGGGGTCTTGCCGGCTGTGATTCGCCACCTGGAGGATATTGCGCCAACCAGTGAGGAGCACGTGCTGCGAGCAATGGCAACGGCAGGGTTGATCGGCAACCTGGTTAAACACAATGCCTCCATTTCAGGCGCGGAGGTGGGTTGCCAGGGGGAAGTGGGCACTGCCTGCGCCATGGCTGCTGCGGCTGCCGCACAATTGATGGGCGGGTCCATCCGCCAGATAGAATATGCTGCTGAAATGGGTCTGGAACACCACCTTGGACTGACCTGCGACCCAGTCAATGGACTGGTGCAAATTCCGTGTATTGAACGCAATAGTTTTGCTGCCATGCGGGCGGTGGATTGCGCCACATTTGCCCTCTACTCAGACGGCAGCCACCGTGTGTCGTTTGACGAAGTGGTGAAGGCAATGAAGGAGACCGGACGCAACCTGCCTACCGTCTATCGCGAGACATCCGAAGGCGGGCTGGCAATCGTGTACCGCTACCCACCGACTAGTAAGAATCCTTGATGAATTCAATATTTCCCAACATTGGTTCCGTAATGCCTCAAAAGAATATGTTACTTTAGGGGGGACGTTATGATTTTGCTGTGATATGATATCTCTTCTAGACTTAAAAATCAAAGGGATCAGTGTATATGCCAAAATCGCCTTTTTGGATAGCACTCCTTTCTGCCCTTCTGTTCGGGGCAGCCACACCTTTTAGTAAAATCTTACTGGCTCATTTGACGCCTTTCCAACTGGCAGGGCTGTTGTACCTGGGGGCAGCAGTGGGTGTGCTCGGTATTATTCTCCGCACAAGAACCTTTTTGGTTCCTTGGCGGATGGACAGGAAGAATCAACTTCGTTTATTAGGTGCAGTTACATTTGGAGGCGTGCTGGGTCCCCTGGCGCTACTGGGCGGGCTCAATTTGGCATCGGCTGCATCTGTGTCTATGTGGCTCAATTTGGAGATGGTGGCAACCGTTATTCTGGGGCATTTGGTGTTCAAAGACCACCTGACGCGTAATGGCTGGATGGCTGCGGGAACCATTTTATTTGCTGCGGTCTTGCTGGCAGCTGGCGAAGGTGCAGCAGGTGTGAAAGCAGGGTTGTTGGTTGCGTTAGCTTGTTTATGCTGGGGAATCGACAATCACTTGACGGCTCTGATTGATGGAATTTCACCAGCTCAATCTACATTTTGGAAGGGATTGGTGGCAGGAAGTACTAATCTTTTGATGGGTATCTCCCTGGGTCCCATGGTTGCACCCCCCTTGATTGTATTAGGCAGCCTGACACTAGGCGCGATTGCTTACGGGCTGAGTATTACCCTTTACATCCTGGCTGCTCAACAACTGGGTGCATCCCGCAGTCAGTTGATATTCTCCAGCGCGCCTTTTTGGGGTGTTCTTTTATCGGTCATGATATTAGCGGAGACCATCAATTTCAGGCATGGGATTGCTGCTTTGTTATTTGCAGTGGCGATTGCCTTATTGTTTCGAGAGCAGCATCAACATGCCCACCACCATGTTGAGCAAACACACGACCATTTGCACACTCATGACGATGGGCATCACACTCATGAGCACATGAGTGGATCTGTTGATGGATTGCACACGCACGTCCACACCCATCTTGTATTTGACCATGCACATGCTCACTTGCCGGATCTGCATCACCGGCATCTTCATGACGTGGACTCCAAAGTGGTCGATTAATCTTTCAATAACGACCGTTTTTCTTCCAGGCGGGTCTCAAAGCGGTCTTTATCGATGATAAACCGCTCGTGTTCGCCTTCGCCAATCTTTTCGAGGGCGTCCCAGGCTTCCACCTTGAAGCGCAGCCGGCGGCGGTCCACCTCCACCAGTTCTGCCCGCAGGCGGACCGTCATCCCTTCCGGGGTGGCAGCCAGGTGGCGGATATTGACCAGCGAACCAACGCTGGTTTGACCCTCAGCCAGGTGCGGCAAGACCAGCAACTGGCATGTAAATTCCATCAGACCAATCATGCGGGGTGTGCTGAGCACTACCGGCAGGGTTTCACCGCCGGATGAGCGCGCCGTATCGTTAAATTGAACGATGTAGGTGCGTTCAAACACCATTCCGGGTTCAAGGGGCATTGTGGTCCTCCATTTTGCATTGATTTTACCCGTCCTCACTCATTTGCGGGTAAAATTGCGGGCGATGACAAACACTGTGATGACACCTGATTTTTGGCTGCTTGTGATGGCATACCTGGGAGTGATTGCCGGCGCTGTGTCTGGCGTCATGGCTGCACAGCGTGAGGATATGGACGTGGTGGGCGCATTGGCGGTGGCTCTTATCACCTCCCTGGGGGGCGGTACGCTGCGGGATATGCTGTTGGGGCGTACTCCCGTGTTTTGGATTAGCGAGCAGGGCTATGTCTATACCGCGCTGATTGTGGCGCTTTTGACCTTTGTTTCTTCCCGCCTGCTGCGATTGGCGGCACGCTCTATTGTCCTACCGGATGCCATTGGCTTGGGCATTTTCAGCATCTGGGGGGCAGCCTACAGTCTGATGAGTGGCACGTCTCTGTTTATTGCAGCCCTGATGGGGGTGGTGACCGGTGTGTTTGGCGGGGTACTGCGCGATGTGATTTGCAACCGCATCCCTTACGTATTTGGACGAGAAGCGACTTTATATGCAACCTGTTCATTTGCAGGCGCATGGATCTATTTGCTATTGCTCCGTTACACACCCTTATTGCCAGTGGTGGTAGTTTTCCTGGGGGTCATTGCGGTAGTGCTGATGCGAATGGCGGCAGTCTACTTTAACCTGCGCTTACCCCATCCAGTAAAGTAGCCAGATCACTTAATGGTAAAGACCACAGGTTCAGACTCGCTCAGGTTACCAGCCAAATCATAGGCTTTTATCACCAGGGTGTGTTTCCCGGCAACCCCGCGCCAGGGATAAGTGAAGGGTGGGGACGAAAGCGTTCCCAGCTGTTTGCCATCCAACCACCATTCAACCCGCGCGATGCCAACCACATCCTCCGCAGACGCTTGCAGGGTCAGGGTACGATTGGCAGCTTCCTGCTCGCTACCAGATATCGGCGAGAGGATGCGTACCCGCGGGGGCGTGTTGTCCACAGTTAGCTGTACCATGGCTGTTTCGAGGCGTTGATTGGCATACAACACCTGCAACCGCACGACATATAACCCATCCAAGCCCTCGGTATCCCAAAGCAATAATTCTCCCTCATTCACGGGTGTACTTTTGGCTGGCAGAATTTCCACCCAGGCTGACGGGTTGATACCTTCACCTATTTGCAGCGCATACGAAACAAAATCAGCGCCGGACGCGGTTCCTTCCAGGCTGACTTTGCCGGTGACGTAACTGAACAAGGTTGGGCTGGTGATGTGGGCGTTGGGCAATGGAACCGGCGCTTGAATGACATCATACGAGGTGGGAGCGGTAGGAATATTATTCTCTCGCGCCCAGTCTGCGGCTTGTGGCGGCACAACCAGATAAGTTCGTTCTTCCATCAGTTCAACAGGCGTAAAAATGGTGGCGAGGCGTTCTGTTTCCCGGTTGATGAGATAGGTTCGATACAGGTCGTCGTAGGATACCGGCTCACTGCCGGCAATAAACCATTCGCTGACAATATTCGGGCAGGCAACCGTCGGCAGCAATCCAGAAGGGTCACAAACATCCACGCTGGTGATGCCCTGGGGTTGTGTCCACTCAGCCACAGGCAGGTCTTTTAAGGCTGCCTGCATCAGGGCATACCAGATCCCTGCTGCCATTTTGGGTTCCAACTTGGTGTTAGTATCTGCTGGCAAGCCCAGCCAGACCACAGCAAGCCGCTGGGGGGTGTAACCGGCGGTCCACATCTCTTTGTCGCCGCTAACACGTCCAACCAGGGCAGATGCCGGACGCCCAATGCCCAACAGGCTGGGATAACCCAGGCTGGGAGCACGGGCAGTTTCATCGCTCAGCACCGAATTAACCAGCCAGGCAATCGGCTGGCTGATGACAGGCTGTGAGGTTGATGGTGGAATATCCACTGTCAGCGCACCCGAAGAGTCTTCAATACGGAGGATGAGTACCGGCTGCGCAGCGCCACTGGAATCCAGGCGCGTGGTCAGTGTCCCCGAATTTGCCAGTGTGCTGTACCCCATGGCAATATCCAGCGGCGTCAGGCTTCCGCCAGTAAAGAGCAGTTCAGCCGAGCCGGTCAACTTACCTGATGGAACGCCGCTCAATTCAGCCAGGCGCCAGATATTCTCGGCGCCAATGGAGTTAGCCCAACCCGCCAGAGGTGTGACAGCCGTGTTGGCGATGGCATTGCGCAGGCGCATGGGTCCGCGGTATATGCCATCTGGATTGGTTTGCCCGGATGCCGAATCAGGTAAACTGGCGGGTACATCCCACATCAAGGTTGCAGGGGCAAGCCCGCGTGCAAACGCAGCTGATGCCACAAAGGGCGAGAGCAGACTGCCTGGCGCATGACCACCAAGGCGGGCTGATTCGCTATACAAATCTGCATCGCCTAACATTGCCAACACTTCTCCACTTTGCGGGTCGGTGATGACGGCAGACACTTTCAGGTCAGATGAGTAGCTTTCGCTCAACGATAAGGTAGGCAGCAGCCGGGCAGCCAGGCATTCGCTGCCATCCGGCATACGGATGTTATCCGGGCGGTCTGTCAACCGGGCGAGTTGCGTCCGAGCGGTGCAGACCAGGTTGTCTTGCAGCGAGCGATCCAGGCTGCTGATGATTTTCAATCCTCCCCGTTCCACCCGCTCACGCCCCAGCAAGGCGTACGCCTGGCGCACTGCCTGCCAGGCAAAAGCTCGGGCAGATGATGCTTCGGCTTGAGGCGCATCTGCAAAGGTTTGCGGCAGGGTCATAGCAGCAGCTGCGGCTTCGGGAGGGATCGTCCCTCGCCCAGCCAGGGTTTGCAAAATAACTCGCTGGTTTTCCAGAGCAGATGCAGGTGAGTCGAGCGGGTTGAGTGCGGGGGCTTCAAGGGCAGCCAGCAGCACTGCGGACTGGGCTGCATCCAGGTCACGGGCGGTGATGCCGTAATACAGGCGGGCAGCGCTCTCCGCCCCATACGCCAAATGCCCAAAACTGGCTGAGTTGAGGTACCACTCGAGGACCTGGACGCGTCCGTAAGTATCGGTGAGTTGGGCTGCCAACAGGCGCATGCGAATGGCACGCCGGGCAGCGGATGGCTCATTGCTCAGCAGCAGGTTGAGTGCCAGTCGTTCGGCAATGGTTTTCGGCTGAGGGTCAAGCGGGGTACTCCAATTGACACCGCTACCTGTCCAGAAAGTGGGTTCAAGCCAGCCAACTGCCATTTGAATCAAGATCGGTGAAAAATGGTCGGGCTGGGATGGGTCTATGCTTAACCAGCGGCGTTGGATACCTGGGTTTTCAAGCGCCAGGAGCACTTCAGTTCCAGTCCGGTCATAAACCCGGGTGGGTTGATTGAGTGAGCCAGTCTGTGGATTCAGCAGGGCAGGCAAAGCTTGCAGGGATGGCAGATCGTGCGTCCAACTGGCGTAGACCAGGGCACCGGCGATGATTGCGCCGCCAATGATGATGGTCAACACTGCCAGGATCGCCAGGGTGGCGTGCCGGGCGCGGGTTTGCAGGCTGCGCATGCGGCTGTTTTGCCGGCGGTGACGGTTCTTCAGTAATAGGGAAAGTGGCAGGTTCGGCAAGGAAAATGTGTCAGGGTGTCGGTGTGGGGGTTTGCAGAGCTGTCAAACGTTCCTGTGCAGTTTCCAACCATTCAGGTTTGGCGCTGCCTTCAGGCAATGCCAGCAGGGCATTCCAGTCGTTGATGGCAGCCCGGTTCTGGTTGATCAGCTCCAGCGATTGGGCACGGTAATAGTACAGTTCTGCCCATTCGGCATCGGTTTTGGCGAATGCCTGGGTTTGGTTCAAGGTCTCATAGGTGGT
>DFYN01000103.1:3883-4682 GCA_002383615.1 Anaerolineaceae bacterium UBA4081 | reverse complement strand
TTCCAAAGAATTGACAGTAACTATTGGCTCGACGACAACCAAAACCTGGGTTGTGGGTAAGACGGTAGGAGATGCCCTTGTGTCGGCTGGATTAAGCCTGCAGGGTTTGGATTACAGCATTCCCGGCGAAGATAGCC
The DNA here is from genome assembly GCA_002383615.1 of Anaerolineaceae bacterium UBA4081. Classification (GTDB taxonomy): domain Bacteria; phylum Chloroflexota; class Anaerolineae; order Anaerolineales; family Anaerolineaceae; genus UBA4081. The sequence goes on along the minus strand of DFYN01000103.1, from coordinate 4,545 downwards.
CACTACCTTCCAATGGAAACATCCAGGTTGTCCGCGTCCGCGAGCAAATTGCCCTTGAGCAAACCAACCTGCCCTATGGTACTGACCAAATTAGCGATGATTCTCTGGCGCTGGGTGAATCTCAGGTGATTCAAGCAGGGGTACCTGGTGTTAAGGTCAGCCAGGTGCGCATCCGCTATGAAGATGGACTTGAAGTCAGCCGAAGCGTGGAAGGCGAATGGGTGGCGCGCGAACCGGTCAATCAGAAGATTGCTTCTGGCACAAAGATGGAACTGCGCAGCGCCATTGTAGATGGGATTGAATTGCAGTACTGGCATTCCATGACGGTCTATGCCACCTCGTACTCACCCTGCAACCTGGGCGTCCCTGGCTTATGCGGGTACACCACTGCAAGCGGAGCACCGGCAGGTTATGGCTCCATTGGCGTGATTCGCTCGTGGTTTAATGTATTGGTCGGCACCCGTATTTATGTGCCCGGATATGGATACGGCACCATTAACGACATCGGGGCTGGCATCCCGGGCAAGGATTGGATTGACCTGGGCTTTTCAGACGCTGAATATGTGGAGTGGCATCACAACGTGACCATCTACTTCCTGCCCCCTGCTCCGGCGTCTGTACCCTGGGTGCTACAATGACCCTGCCCGACCTGAACGTCCCCT
>DFYN01000103.1:0-3878 GCA_002383615.1 Anaerolineaceae bacterium UBA4081 | reverse complement strand
AGCGCTGTCCTTGAAATCGGCGCAGGGCTTGGCAGCCTGACTCGTGTTCTTGCTAACACATGCCGTCGTGTCATCGCCGTTGAAATTGACTCCCGCCTGTTGCCCATCCTGCAGGAAGTAACCTCGCCATTCCATAACGTGGAAATTGTGGCAGGTGATATGCTCAAACTCAACCCCGCCGACCTGCTGTCCAACGAGCAAGGGTATGCGGTGGTCGCCAACATTCCCTATTACATCACCTCTGCCCTTATCCGCCACTTGTTGGAAGCGCCGGTCCAACCCAACCGTCTGGTTTTGACTGTCCAGCGCGAGGTTGCAGACCGAATCTGTGCAGCACCCGGTGACTTGAGCCTGCTGGCGCTCTCAGTTCAGGTGTATGGGACACCCCGTATTGTCCTGCGCATCCCTGCCGGTGCGTTTTACCCATCACCGGATGTGGATTCGGCAGTCTTGCGGGTGGACCTGCATCCGCAACCACTGATTCCTCCTGCAGACATGGACACCTTTTTTAAGTTGGCTCGGGCAGGGTTCAGTCAAAAACGGAAGACCTTGCGGAACGCATTATCCGGTGGACTGGGATGGGCGCCTGACCGCACCACTGCGATGCTCACCCAGGCAGGTATAGACCCGCAGCGCCGCGCAGAAACCCTCAGGTTGGATGAGTGGGCTCAATTAACTATCCATTATTATTTGGAAGCTACGCATAATGGAAGAACTGGCTATTGACAATCCTCTTTCGTGTTATATAATTGTAATGCGTCTGGGATGAGTCGCCAAGCGTCTCAAATTAGGGCTTTCAGCCTTAACCCCAGTCGCTTTTTATTTGGAGGGGTTAATGCATCTATGTTACATTGACGAATCAGGCACCCCAGAAATCCCAGGAAATTCTTCGCACTTTATCCTTGCTGGAATTTCAATACCTATTGAAAAGTGGAAACAATGTGACTACGAAATAGAAAGAATAAAGGCTAAGTACAAACTTGATGGATCTGAAATTCACACTGCATGGTTGATGCGAAGATATGTAGAACAATCAAAAATTCTGGACTTTGACAATAAAGATTACAGGCAAAGGCGTCAAGCAATCACAAGCTATCGTAATGCAGAAATTTTACGATTACAACGAGTAAACAAACCTCCTCTACTTAAGCAAACAAAGAAGAATTATAAAGAAACCGATGCTTATATACATTTAACCGAAGTCGAACGTCACAAATTTGTTTACGAAATTGCAGACCTCCTATCTAATTGGTCTTTTTGCCGTCTCTTCGCTGAATGCATTGATAAAGTCTATTATTCTTCATTAGAAAATCCACGCTCAATAAGTGAACAGGCATTCGAACAAGTCGTTACTCGGTTTGAACATTACTTACAGATAATTAGTAAAGAAGATCAAACATATGGATTGTTAATCCATGATAACAATCCTACAGTTGCTAAACGACATACAGAACTCATGAAACAGTTTCATCACAGTGGGACATTCTGGACTTCAATCAAAAGCATAATCGAGACGCCATTATTCGTAGATAGTGAATTAACGTCTATGGTTCAAATTGCTGATTTATGTGGTTATGCATTACGGCGCTATGCTGAAAATCAAGAAAATGGTTTGTTTGATATCATTTTCCGGCGCGCGGATCGAAAAGATGGCGTAGTTGTGGGTGTAAGGCATTTTACCGACCGAACTAGTTGCCATTGTAAAATTTGTGCAACACATTCACGAAAATCCACGAGTAAACAAACTTTCGAAAAATAATTATTATTCCTATCAACAACAATTTCCAGAATTTTAAATTTCCTTCCTTACGAATTAATTTAATCATCCTCCTTCGCCCTGCGAGGCTGCCATGTCCGAACACACCATCCGTTGGACCCTCCAAAAAGCCACTTCCCGGCTTACCTTGCTCCAGCCGCTGCTTTTCCAGAAACGACATTCCATTGGTAACTATGCGTTGAAGCTGCTTGCTGGTCCACAAGCAGATGCGCCTGTCCAACCCGGGGTGAGCACCGATGACTGGCTCAGCGTTGCACCACCAGCACAGTTTGCAGAATGGCGGACTGACTTTTGCCTGAGGACCCCATTTATCATTCCGACAGATTGGCAACCAGATGAAGGTAATTTTGTCTTGGTGTGCCACCTCAATCGACCTGGCTCGGTTGCCAGCCCGGAAGCTATGGCATACATTGACGGAACCCCCGTATGCGGTATCGACCGTTTCCATGATGAAATTCCGCTCTCTGCCGCATTGCAGGATGGTCAGTCGCACTTATTAGCCTTGCACGGCTGGACAAGTTTTAGCGAACATACAATTGAGCCGCTGCCAGAGCTGCAACCGGCATTTGTGGCGCAGGAACACCCGCTGATGCGCCGTTTTCTGGCACTTTATCGGATGGCNNTTAAACGCCCTTAACGAAGCGCTCTCAGAATTAGACTTTCAGGAACCGATCGATGCCCGTTTCTATGCAACCCTGCCTGACGCGCTGGCTGCGCTGGAATACGGCATTAGTATTACTGGACCAGCCCTTCCCGGCGTTGTTGATGCAGCCGGTCACGCTCATATTGACATTGCCTGGTTATGGACGCTTGGACAAACCCACCGCAAGGCAGCCCATACTTTTCACACCGTCCTGAGCCTGATGCAGGACTTTCCTGAATTCTCCTATTCGCAATCCCAACCGCAGTTGTATGACTTCATCCGTGAAGATAACCCGACCTTATTTGCCAGCATCCAACAGCAGGTGCAGGCAGGGCACTGGGAACCGATGGGGGGTATGTGGGTTGAAGCGGATTGCAACCTGAGCGGGGCTGAATCACTGGCACGCCAATTCCTGCTGGGACGTACCTTCTTTGAGCAGCACTTTGGCGCAGGGGCAGATTCACCCGTCCTGTGGCTGCCGGATGTCTTTGGCTATTGTTGGAGTCTGCCGCAACTCATCCATGAAGCAGGTCTGGCGTATTTTTTCACCATCAAAATCGGATGGAACCAGTACAACCACCTGCCCTGGNNTACAACGCCGAGGCTCAACCAGTGCAAATCCTGGGTTCCCGAACTCAATTCAAACAGCAGGAATTAACCAATACGCCTGTGTTGATGTCCTTTGGGTATGGCGATGGCGGGGGTGGTCCCACTCGCGAGATGATTGAAAATATTACCATCGCTGCTAACTTCCCCGGGTTGCCTCACACCCGCTTTAGTAAAGTCAAAGATTTCTTTGGCGAATTGCAGCGCACCAGTGCGGATAGGTTACCTGTCTGGGATGGTGAGCTTTATTTTGAGTATCACCGCGGCACCTATACATCCCAGAGCCGCCTGAAGCGCGCCAACCGCAAGAGTGAATATCTCCTTCATGATACAGAATTCCTGTGGGCATGGGCAAAAGCGCTCAACCCATCCCTAGAAATCCCAAAGGACACCCTGGATGCTGCCTGGCGGTTGGTTTGCCTCAACCAATTCCACGACATCCTGCCCGGTTCATCCATTGGTCCGGTTTATGCGGAAGCCCTTAGCCAGCATGAGCACGTCCGAACCAGCGTTGAACCGCTTCGCGATCAAGCTCTGGCTTTGATATCAGATTCGCTCAATGCAGATCTCGTTGTGGTCAATCCAACTTCCTTCATACGCTCTGAAGTAGTTTTTTGTCCTGACCTCCCACCCAATACATCTTACGTGAGTATGGACGGTGCGACAGCCCTAACCCAGGCAGCGGAAGGCGGCGCATGGCTGCTGCCACCTGCTGAAGTGCCTGCTTATGGCGCTCTTGGCTTGCGGGCAACCAATATGCCTTTGATTGCGGAAGTGCCGGACCTTTTTGCAACGCCTGACCTGCTGGAAAACGACTGGTTGCGGGTCGAGTTTGATCCCTCTGGCGAGATC
>DFYN01000150.1:1063-2600 GCA_002383615.1 Anaerolineaceae bacterium UBA4081 | reverse complement strand
CGCGTCCGCGTAAAATTGGACCACGCTCGCCAACTCCACACTGACCACAAACGACGCAAAATCGCCGCTGGGCAGAAAATCCTCAGCCCCGGGGTAAAGGGGTAGACCCGCCGGTAGTTCCTCGTCAGGTTGAGGTTCGGCGATCGTGAACGCGGTATTGACCTCTGTGATTTCCTCAAGGATATTGATCCGCGCTGGAGAACCCTGGGCAGTGCCTTCCGCATAAAACGCAAAACGCATGGCAAGCGCAGGTAAATTGGGGTCGGATGACAGCCACACCTCAGCCTGTGAAGTGGTCACTTCGTCAAACTCACCCGCCACACCCATTGCCAACTCAGGAGACAAATTCAAGCCGTAATGCCGTACAGCCACACCATTCAGGTTTTCATCTGCCAGAAACACAAAATCGCTGGAAACTAACCCTGGATATAAAATCTCAAAGGTCAGCACAGCCAGATCGGTCATCATCTGGGCTGCCTCTTCCTCCCCCAGGTCATTCGAAAGCCACATGCCGTCACTGTTGGACCATTGCTTGGTGCCAACCAGAACTAATTCGCTGTCAGCCTGGTCGCCAGACGTGGTACCGGTGGTGACAATCCGCAGGGCGCGCGGGTTAGTGATTTGCTCGGTCAGAATTTTCATCTGGTCAATGACCGTTCCGCCAATCTCGGTTGTCAGTTCCAGTTTGCTCTTGAAACTGGTTAGTTTTGACAGACCGAGCATGTCAAATGCCGGCACATTCGGGTCAGGCGTGTTGGTCGGTAGGGGTGTGTGGTTAAAATCAGGGGTTTGGTTTACCTCAGGCAAGCCTCCGGTTGGACGCTGCCCGGGGGTTTCAGTAGTGCCCCGTGACCGCAATCCGGCTGTCGGTGTTTCTACGGCAGGGCTTGCTCCAGTCGGCGTCTGTGTGCCGCCGCAGGCTGTTACCGTCAGCAGGATGATTAATGTAAATAAGAGCCAGAATCGTCGCATGCTTATCACCATAGGGTTATGCCTCAAGCATTTGCCGGGCTGCCCGGCGGGCTATCTGAACGGCAAAGTTAGTGCCGCGGTCCCAGGGGTAGACCTGGCTCATGCTCGCAAAGTACAGCCCCGGCAATGGGGTTTGTATCGCCGGAATATTCTGGGAATGGTTCACCAGCGGTACCGGTTGGGCATAGTTGGTTTTATTCAGCCAGGTGGCGCGCACCCAGTCCGGTTGGAACGCCGGGTTGATGCGTTTCAGGGCAGGCATAAACCGTTCAGTCAATTGCTCCTGCGTCAGAGAGAAATACTCGTGGTCGGTCTCAAGGTAATCCCCGCAATAGATGATATGGTCGCCGCCAAAGCGTTCCTTGGGCAGGAAATTGGTGTGCTCCACCAGCGCCAGGAAGGGGAAACCGGCAGCCTTGGGCAGGTTGAACCAATAATAGCCCTGTTCAGACAGCTGATGCTTGAGCGCCATGATCAATACCACTGCGCCCAGCGACTTGAGATCCAGCAAGCCCCTCAAATAATCTTGCGGCAAGTCAGGTGCTATTTTTGCCATCAATCCGGG
>DFYN01000150.1:0-1050 GCA_002383615.1 Anaerolineaceae bacterium UBA4081 | reverse complement strand
GCCCGCGCAGTGCCGAAGCCAAAAGGTCTGCAAATGCCTGGAAACCACCTTCAAACGTTGCCAGCTGAGTGGTACGGGCATGCATGCGCGCCCACATCCATGCCATATTCACCTGTTGAGCGTACCGTTCGCCAAACTTCCCCACCACCATCGGTTCCCACATCTCGCGATAGACCTTTTCGCCAGCCCACTTACGCATCCAGGCATCCACCGTCACCGCTTCCATTGGCTTCCAGTTGCGTGTCAGCCGCAGGTACAACCCTACCAGCCCAAAGCGGACCTTATTCACTCCCCAGCCCAAGCCGGGATACATCAGAGCGGCGGGGATGGAGTCAAAAGGTCGGAAAGTGCCGCGGTCGTACATAACCGTCACCGGGCGGCGGATAATCACCTTTTGCCGCCAGCCGAGCTCATTAATCAATCCAAGCATATCGGCATCAGACGTAAACCAGTGGTGGTAGTACTTTTCAACCGACCAATCCCAATTCGGTTCTTTGAAACCGGCTGCCAGTCCACCCGGTTGGGCAGACGCCTCAAAGATTGTTACCTGGTGTCCGGCTTTTTGCAGGTCCAGCGCAGCTGCCATGCCGCCAATACCTGCACCAATGACTGCAATTTTCATGGCGTACTCCTTGAGTTAACTACTGGCGCCTCTGGTTCCGCTACATCGCTGCGGCTGATATCCTTGCCCCAGCGCAACGGTTGACGGAAGTAGAAAAAGGCGCCTAGCAACGTAATTGGGAACCACAACGCCGCGTGCAGCACCAGCGTGTAGCCTGCGGCAAGTTCCGGGTTGACGCCATAGGCTGCCAGCAGGGCAATGCCCGGTGCGTCGAAGGTGCCTATATAACCTGGCGCCGAGGGCAGGGTGGTGGTCAGGTTGACAATACCGTTCATCAACATCAAAGCAAAGAAACTCACCACAAAGGGGAAGGCATGCATCACAAACCAGTACTTGGCAGTTTCCAGCAGCCAGATGATAACCGTGGTCACAAACACCATCAATGCATCCACAGGTGAGCGCAGGGATTCTAGACCGGTCAGGAAACG
>DFYN01000057.1:18252-27462 GCA_002383615.1 Anaerolineaceae bacterium UBA4081 | reverse complement strand
GAGTATGCGCTGATTCTTGTTTTGGTCGCTGTCGTCGTTATTGTTGTTCTTGCTTTGCTTGGACCCGCGATCGGCAGTGTCTTCAGTGACATCAACGGTGCTATCTAAGTTGCACACCAACTAAGGCTCTCTTCGGAGAGCCTTTTTTTGTTTAATCACGGGTTTGCAAACCTGTAATCTCATTTAGGCATTAAATAAATTATGATTATGGATGGCATTATGGCACAGATTGTGCATTTACTATTCTGCCGTATAATAATATTGCAACGGTAAATTTTAGTTCGTCCTATAGGAGGACAACATGGCAGCTGGTGGTCGCTCAAGAACAGGATTGGTCGTCATTATGGTAGCGTTCATATTGCTCATCATCGTGGGCGCTCTCTATTGGTTTGTCATTAGACCAACGTCANNATTGTCATCTCAGCGCAAGCCATCCCCCGCGGGAAAGAAATTACCGCTGATTTGCTGACAACCATTAAATTACCTAAAGAAGAAGTACCGGTCGACACTTTCTACAATGATATTGTCGAGGTGGTCGGCAAGAAAGTTAAATACAACATAGATGCCCGTGTTCCGATTACTCGCAGCCTGGTTATGGAAGAGATGGCAGGCTCACTCGCATCAGCAGATATCCCCGCTGGAATGACTGCTTTTTCCATTCCTATTACTGCGGAAACAGNNTCGGTCCTTACACAGATCCAGAGACTGGTGTCACCCAGATTGGTATCAACATAGTTAACGGCGGTCCTGTTTCTGCCCAAGGTCGCTTTGAAGTAGATCCTGCTCTCAATCAGCCAGTTTATGTTGTGCCATCTGAATTAACCCAAAGACCGCGCCTGGTTTGCCAAATGGTGATTGCGGACGCAGTTGTCCTAAAAGTTGGCACCTTTGAGGCAGTCGTACCTGAACCCGACACCGCTGCCGCACCAGTAGAAGAAGTAGCGCCTGACGCAGGCGGAGCAACTCCGACCCCGACAGTATCATCAAGTCCTCAATCCATCACGCTCATTGTCAATCCTCAAGATACAGTCATCTTGAATTACTTGTTGCTTTCAGGTGCAAAAATAAGCCTGGCATTGAGGGGAGCAGGTGACTCACAGGCAATTATCACTGACCCGGTCACCCTGCAATACATCATGGATTCAAAGAATATTCCGGTTCCGGCAAAACTTCCTTATGGAATGGAACCGCGATTACAGGAATTACTCTTCCCTGCTTTCAATCCAACAGCCGCTCCTGCAACACCGCAGCAATAAAGTCTCAATGAGGTTCCTATGCCGCCTGATGCCAAAACAAAAGTCTTGATTGTGGATGACACACCTGAAACGCGAGTCATGATTCAGCGTATGGTGCAATTTGATTCCACAGTTGAGGTTGTTGGCAATGCACGAACAGGCAAAGAAGCTATAGAAATGGCAGGGCAGCTTCTTCCGGATGTCATATTGATGGATATCAACATGCCGGATTTGGATGGCATATCGGCGACCGATACCATTCGGAAGAAGTACCCCTTTATTCAGGTTATCATTCTATCGGTCCAAACAGATCCTATTTTCATGCGCCAGGCGATGCTGGCAGGCGCTCGCGATTACCTGTTCAAACCACCCATGATAGATGATTTAACCAACGCTATTCGCAGTGCAGCGGTAGTTGCCCACGAAGCTCGGACTGCCCAAATTCAACAAACCAGTGGGTTGCAGAGACTGGGTCAACAACAGGGGGTAGAGGGGAAAATTATTGTTGTCTATAGTCCAAAAGGCGGTGTGGGAACAACGACTGTAGCAACTAACGTCGCAGGAGCATTTAAAACCCCTGAGGCAAAAGTAATAATAGTAGACCTCAATTTGCTATTTGGGGATGTTGCGGTATTCTTGAATTCCCAAAGCAAAAACTCAGTAGTGGATCTTGCAACGCGTTCTGATGAGTTGGATCCAGATGTCCTAAAGAGTGTGATTTTATCCCATGCAGCCAGCGGATTAAGTGTACTCATATCTCCTGTTAAACCAGAATCAGCAGAAACTGTTACCGGTGAACAAATTTCCACTTTGCTGAAATACCTCAGTCAAACTTTCGATTATGTTGTCGTTGATACATCTTCATACATGACTGATGCTGTGCAAGCGGCTTTGGATGTTGCAGATGCAATTGTGTTGGTCACATCGCAGGAAATTGCCTCCATTAAATCTTGCGGACAATTCCTCCGATTGGCAGACGCCTCAGGTATTTCCCGAAAGCGCATTCTTTTTGTGATGAACCGTTTTGACCGACGTATTCGGGTTTTACCAGAACGAGTGTCAGAAATTTTGAAGCAAGAAATAAAACTTGTTATACCTTTTGAAGAAAAGACGGTGCTCGACTCAATCAATCACGGAATCCCATTCGTGATTGAAGCAAAGACGATGACTATCTCAAGGTCAATAATACAATTGGGAGATCTCCTTCGCGAGCGGTTTAATAATGGTTCGGATGCTGGGGAGATCCCTGCTCGCAAGATTTAAGATTAGGTACCAGGAAGGTCAGTTATGTCCATATTAAAGAGAATTCAGGGGGCTGATAACGGTCAGCAGCTATCATCTGGGAGCGAACCACCTCAAGCACCCGGGACTCCACCGCGCCGAATGACGTCCCCATCGGCTGTCAGTTATGATACCTATCAGGACCTAAAAACAAGGGTCCAAACCAAGCTCCTTTCAGTTATTGACACCCATATGGATGTGACTAAAGTTGCAGAAGTGCGGCGCACTATCCAGGAATTATTCGACCAAATTCTTGCAGAAGAAAGCCTAGTGCTTGCTCGTGCAGAACGCGCCCGCCTTTTTGAACAAATTGTTGCCGAAATATTGGGCTTTGGTCCTTTGCAGCCCCTTTTGGAAGACGAATCCATCACTGAAATCATGGTGAATGGCGCAAAAAATATCTATATTGAGCGCAAGGGGAAGTTATTGCGTGTGCCATTAACTTTTGAAAACGATGACCACGTGATGCGGATTATTGAAAAGATTGTTGCACCTCTTGGTCGCCGCATTGATGAATCCAGCCCGTACGTGGATGCGCGCCTTCCAGATGGTTCCCGCGTCAATGCAATTATTCCACCTATCTCACTCGTCGGTCCTGTCATCACCATTCGAAAATTTGCAAAGACTCCAATCACAGTCGAACAGATGATATCCTACGGGTCAATCACGCCTGAATGTGTTCAGTTCTTGGACGCTTGTGTGCGAGCCCGCGTGAATATTATTATCTCCGGCGGTACAGGTTCAGGAAAAACAACACTGCTTAACGTCCTGTCTGGCTTTATTCCGGATGACGAACGAATCGTTACGATTGAGAACGCAGCAGAGCTGCAATTACGTCAGGAACACGTCGTAACCCTGGAATCGCGACCACCCAACATTGAAGGACGTGGCGAAGTAACTATCCGCGACCTGGTCATCAACGCGTTGCGTATGCGCCCTGACCGTATCATCGTTGGCGAAATCCGCGATGAAGCTGCACTTGACATGCTCCAGGCTATGAACACCGGTCACGATGGCTCTATGACCACTGCCCACTCGAACAGCCCTCGTGACACAATCTCTCGTTTGGAAACAATGACATTGATGGCGGGTATGGACTTGCCCATCAGGGCTATTCGTGAACAGGTATCATCTGCAATTGACCTCGTCATCCATCAGGCACGCATGCGGGATGGTTCACGTGTAGTGACAAATGTGACCGAAATATCCGGTATGGAAGGTGATATTATTTCTATGACAGACATCTTCCTGTATGAACTACAGGGTTATGAAAACGGAAAAGTTGTCGGACGATTACGTCCGACGGGCTTACGACCGCGTTTCATGGATAAGCTAGAAGCAGCCAACATTCATCTTCCACCCGCTGTGTTTGGCATCGGGCAAAGGCGATAAACACGACTAAAAGGTAATAAGATGAATCCAACCTTACTCATAATCATCATCGGTGGTGGACTGGCAATTATCGCTATGGTCGTTGGTATTGTTGTTTCCCTGCGAAGCCAACGGTCAGAGGTTGAGCAACGCGTGGGGGTTTATGTAGAGGCTGATCAAGTTGCTCAAGCTGTTCAAAAAACAACCAAGAGTCCCCTCACTGAATGGATGAACCGCCGTGTTGAGCGGACTTCCTATGGCGATACGATCTCAAAAAATCTTGCCCGGGCTGACCTTAAACTTAAACCAGGCGAATTTGTGTCGGCAACCATCCTGGTGGCATTACTGGTTGGGCTCTTGTTATTTTTTATCGGAAAAATGAACCCTATCGTGGGCATTCTTGGTGCAGTGGGCGGGTCATTCCTGCCCAACATGTATGTACGATCATTGCAGCAAAAACGGTTGGTAAAATTCAACGACCAGTTGGGTGATATGCTCAGCTTGATGGTTAATGGTCTTCGGGCAGGGTACTCAACGCCTCAGGCGATGGAAGCTGTCAGCAAGGAATTGCCATCGCCCATCAGTGACGAATTTCGGCGTGTCGTGCAAGAAATGCAGCTTGGCGTTTCGATGGAAAAAGCATTGGATAATCTCCTTCGCCGAATCCCGTCAGACGACCTGGATATGGTCATCACAGCCATCAACGTCCAGCGGGAAGTTGGCGGTAATTTGGCTGAAATTCTGGATACCATCTCCTACACAATTCGGGAACGGGTGCGAATCAAAGGTGAGATTCGGGTCTTAACCACTTCCGTCATGTATTCAGGTAAATTCCTATCAATGTTGCCTCTGATCGTTGTGGCAATTCTTTATGTCATGAACCCTGAATATATCATGACCTATTTTGCTGCCGAAAGTAACAATCCAATTCCTTGTGGCTATATCGCCCTTGGCGTGGCAGCCCTGCTCATTTTCCTCGGCTATACGGTCATGACGAATATGGCAAAAATTGAGGTTTAAGAGAATATTATGGTAATTCCAATCTTGATTGTCCTGGCAATATTAGTCATCGGCGCGATCACGCTAGTGATCATCGGTGCACGGCGCTCTACATCAACGGATGATCTCCTCAATGACCGCCTGGCTGATTTCATCCAGCGCGGTGAAACGGTTGACCTTGAGAAGATGGAACTCTCGCTTCCATTTTCAGAGCGTGTGCTCTATCCAATTGCGCGGAAGTTTGGAGAATTTGCAGCTCGGATCACACCTCAAAACCAAATTAATTCTCTTTCAAGAAAATTAGAAATGGCTGGTAGCCCGGCAGGGCTCGATCCGACTGTTTTCATGACTCTCCAATTTGTCGCTGCTGCTGTTTTCGGCGGTATAGTGTTTGCAGCTGTCTCCCTTTCTCCTGCTGGTTGGCCAACCAGCACCAAACTCCTGTTAAGTGCCGTTGTTTGTCTTGTCGGTTATTTCTTTCCAAGCCTCTGGCTAACCTCACAGATTAATAAAAGACAAAAATCTGTCCGAAGGGCTATGCCGGATGCATTGGATCTTCTAACGATTTGCGTTGAAGCCGGCTTGGGGTTTGATGCCGCAATGGCTAAAGTAAGCGAAAAGTGGGAATCGGAATTATCCCTCGCATTTGCAAGGGTCATTCAGGAAGTTCAACTCGGAAAAGTCCGTCGTGAAGCTATGCGTGATATGGCTGACCGTATTGGCTTGCCCGAATTAACCAGCTTTGTGGCTGCAGTAATCCAAAGTGAGTCCCTCGGTGTCAGCCTTGCCAAAGTCCTTCGGATTCAATCGGAACAAATGCGAATTAAACGACGTCAAATGGCAGAAGAAGAAGCCCATAAGGTACCAATCAAGATGATGATTCCCATGGCGCTATTAATCTTTCCTTCCCTTATGGTCGTTCTCATGACCCCGGCAGGATTGCAATTAATCCACTCTCCTCTCTTCGACATGTTGAAATAAACCGAAGGAGTTTGGTAGGTGTCCATCTCAGGACAAAGAATTAACCGCTTGTTTTGGACTGCCATGGATTGGCTATATCCACCTCATTGTGGTGGGTGTGGAACGACTGGATCGCGCTGGTGTCAAGATTGTGACGCCAGCGTTTTACTATTAGAACCCCCCTATTGTGGTGTGTGTGGAATGCCGCGCCAGGAGATAGGCGTTTGCGATGATTGCCGATCGCATCCTCCTCTGCTGACTGGTATTCGCTCGTGGGGATGGTATGCAGGTCCTTTGCGTCATGCCCTCATTGAGCTCAAATTCGAGAATAAAATTGACCTGGGCGAGGTATTTGCGGATAAATTATTCGAAATATACCTTCATTGTAATTGGCAAATCGACCATATCATCCCGATTCCAGTCAGTCGCTCTCGACGATTCCAGCGAGGGTACAACCAGGTTGAATTGATTGCCAAACCTCTCTCAGATATTTCCAACATCCCATATAAACCTACAGCATTGAAAAGAATTAAGGACACTGAAAGCCAGGTCCGTCTTTCTCATTCAGAAAGAATCAAGAATGTTCAAGACGCTTTTGTGGCTGACTCTTCTGAAGTTGATCAAAGTGCCTGTCTATTGGTTGATGACATTGTCACCACTGGTGCCACATTAGAAAATGCAACAAAAGCCTTGCTGGCGGCTGGTGCATCTTTTGTTTATGCACTTACAGTTGCCCGCGCTGGAAGGATACCAGGGGATGACAATCTGGCAGTTGACAACGATATTGATTCCATGTAAGGTAAGATAAATTACCTGATAGGAGGATCTCATGGCAGTGAAACTTGAAATTGCAGCTCATAATATGGACGTGACTGACCGAATTACAGATTATGTCACCAAGAAGATCTCCAAACTCGACCGGTTCATCAGCGATTTAGACGAAGTGCTGGTGGATCTGACATACCGAAAGACCGCCCGAAATGCAGCAGATCGGCAAATTGCCCAGATTACTTTGAGAGGGAAACGCTATATCCTGCGAACAGAGGAAAGGTCCACCGACATCTTTACGGCATTTGATGCTGCCATGGACAAAATGCAGCGCCAGGTTGAACGCCTCAAAGGGCGGCGCGACCGCGGTCGTGGTGACGGAACATCAGTGTCAGAAGCTACTTCAGAACCGATTGAAGTAGAACAGCAATCGGCAGGACCTGTGATCGCCCGAAGGAAATCCTTTACGCTGGTTCCAATGGATGAGGAAGAAGCTCTCGAACAAATGGTTTTGCTGGGGCATGAATTGTTCTTCATCTTCTACAATGTCAACACCAATAGTGTTAACGTCTTATATCAACGCCGGGATGGAACCTACGGTCTGATTGAACCCAAAATCGGTTGACGCCATCCTTTCAAACCAAAAAGCAGAGCCTACCGGCTCTGCTTTTTTCTTATACCTAGCCAGTTACCTTGTCAGTAACTGGACGCTGCGCTATAATTCACCCGCTATTCTCAAGAAATGAGGCTTTATTAATGATTGATGCAAATGATCTCCGCAAGGGTGTCACAATTATTCTGGATGGCTCTTTACTTAAAGTTCTGGATTATTCCTTTAATAAAACTGGGCGCGGCAATGCTTCTATCCGAATCAAAGCGCGCGACCTGCGAACCGGTTCAATTTATGAGCGCACGTTCTCATCTGGTGAACGCGTTCAAGACGCCCGTCTGGATTACCACAACGTTCAGTACTTATATAATGATGGCGAAGTGTATTACTTTATGGACCTGGAGACTTTTGAGCAGTATGGTCTACAAAAAAGCGTCCTGGCTGAATCTGCCGGCTACTTGAAAGAAAATATGGAAGCAAAAATAACCTTTTATGAATCAGAGGCATTGGATATTGAATTGCCTACTTCAGTTGATCTAAAGGTGGTTACTGCTGAAATGGCTGTCAAAGGTGATACAGCCACCGGTGTGACAAAACGTGTCATTACCGAATCTGGTGCTGCGGTGATGGTCCCCTACTTTGTTGTGGAAGGTGACATAATCCGTGTCGACACTCGGACCGGTGATTACGTAACCCGCGTTAAAGAATAAGTAAGCAAAATACTTCAAGGATATTATGCTCACCCCCGTCAGGGGGCAGCACCTTAAAACGTTATGCGCACACCAGCAGGCACGGAATGTCCCTACTTCTACGGTAATTACCACCGCGGCTCTGTTCGTCAGGAGTGCCGCCTGATTGGTCAACGTCCCCAACCGGCACATTGGTCACCGGATATCTGCGCCCATTGTCCAGTCCCCCGCATCTCGGCTGCGAATGCCTGCCCCAATATGGTCCTCAGCGCATGGGTGCAGCGTCCTTTTTGGGGATTATTCAAACGCGTGCGTGTGACTGCTTTTTGCACAGTGAGTAAAGCTACCGTTGCTCAACCTGAAATCGGCTGTGGTCAATGCCATCCCGAACTACCCTTCCAATCCCCGCCTGAGGATCTAACTTGAGCCTGACTGTCCTTTTTGACCTTGACGACACTTTGCTTGGCAATGATATGCAAACATTTTCAAGCGCATATTTCCAATTACTGAGCGATCACCTATCCCCATACATTCCACCGCAAATCATGATTAAGGAATTGCTCTCAGCAACCCGAAAAATGATTGCCAAGAGAATGCCTGCCTTGACCTTGGAGCAGACTTTTTCCGATGCCTTCTATCCAGCTTTGGGTTTTCAGCAAGCGGACCTTGCTGAAGTTTTAGCTGATTTTTACGAGCGGGTCTTTCCTCGTCTGGGGAATCTCACCCAACCGCGTCCTGATGCTGTTCGGCTAGTGAAGTGGGCAATCGACCAAGGCTGGACAGTTGTGGTTGCAACAAATCCACTTTTCCCCCGTCGAGCAATTGAACACCGCCTGCAATGGGCGGGTTTACCCGTCTCATCCACACCCTTCAGTTTGGTCACTTCCTTTGAGGGTATGCATTTTGCCAAACCTTCAGAAGCCTATTATGCGGAAATTCTAGGTCAACTCGGTTTTCCTGAGCAACCTGCCGTCATGATAGGCAACAGTTTATCAGATGACATCCTGCCAGCAGCCCGTCTGGGGTTACCCAGCTTCTGGTTAGGCGGCGATTCCGAATTACCACAAGGGTTGCCACCCCACTCACGGAAAGGGAGAATGGAGGACATTGCTGACTGGCTGGAAGATATGTCAGCCCATGCAAGCCCCCTTGCCTTTCAGGGTTACCCGGCGATTCTAGGTATCCTTGGCGCAACACCCGCAGCGCTTGAGTCAATCACCAAGGGCGTCTCAAACGATGCATGGACGGTCCGACCTGAAGCTCAAGAATGGTCGTTGGTAGAAATCCTTGCCCACTT
>DFYN01000057.1:16118-18232 GCA_002383615.1 Anaerolineaceae bacterium UBA4081 | reverse complement strand
GAAGTGATGTCAGCACGTATGTCATTACTGGAATTGATTCAACCGGACTCCGAGCAAATATGGAACCGTCCAGCCCGGCATGCAATTTTTGGTCCCACCACACTCGGCGAACTGGCGAGTTTTATTGCCCACCACGATGTCCTTCACATTCATCAGGTCAAGAAATCTTTACACGCAATCGGAATCTGATAAGTTTCAATTGATAATTATTATAAGAAGTTTATTAATTACCCTTTACAGGTTGTAATTGCTCTGGTTACAGCCTATCTGTATTGGTATAATCTTACTGTACTTAGAATTTTCTGCGATATGCTGGAGGTAAATCTTGAATTCACGCAGTCAATCGTATATCGTTTATATCCTTTTACTGGTTGCCATTGTCGCCCTTGTCTTTGTGAACGTCAATCGTTCCACTACTGGACAAGATGTGCTGACTATCAACGAAGTTGCAAGTGATATAAAAAAGGGATTGGTCGGTAAGATCGTCGAAGAAGAAGACAAGCTTACCATCACCTATAAAAGTGGTGAAGAAAAATTATCCAATATGGAACAAGGCGCTACCCTCGTCGAACAACTTATCAACCTGGGCGTCAGTTCTGAGGACTTAAGTCCTGATAAGGGAATCAAAGTAGACATCCGCCCACCCAGCCAGATGTTGAGTATTCTGACCATCCTGGGTTATGCCTTACCCTTCCTCTTCCTGGCTGGCGCTTTATTTTTCATCTTCCGACAGGCACAAGGTAGTAATAACGCCGCCATGTCGTTTGGAAAATCCAAGGCTCGTATGTTTACAGGTGAAAACCCATCTGTGACTTTCGCGGACGTTGCAGGCGTGGAAGAAGCCAAGGAAGAACTGCAGGAAGTAGTGGAATTCCTGCGTGAACCGCAAAAATTCCGTGCCTTAGGCGCACGCATTCCCAAGGGCGTCCTTCTGGTTGGTCCTCCGGGAACAGGTAAAACCTTGATGGCAAAAGCCGTTTCCGGTGAAGCCGGCGTGCCTTTCTTCTCCATTTCTGGTTCGGAGTTTGTGGAAATGTTTGTAGGCGTCGGAGCCAGCCGTGTCCGTGATTTGTTTGAACAGGCTAAGCGCCACTCACCCTGTATTGTCTTTGTGGATGAAATTGATGCCGTTGGTCGCCAGCGCGGTGCAGGTTTGGGCGGCAGCCACGACGAACGCGAACAAACCTTGAATCAATTATTGGTTGAAATGGACGGCTTTGATACGGATACCAGTATCATTATTATGGCTGCAACTAACCGCCCTGACATCCTGGACCCGGCACTATTGCGCCCCGGTCGTTTTGACCGCCGTGTGGTCCTCGATAAGCCAGATGCCAGGGGTCGTGAGGCGATCTTGCGTGTACATGCGCGTGGAAAACCGATTTCACCTGATGTGGATTTCCCCTTAATTGGGCGCACGACTGCTGGTTTTGCAGGTGCAGATCTGGAAAATTTGGTCAATGAAGCTGCCATCTTGGCTGCCCGCCGGGAAAAGAAAGTTATAACCCAAACAGAGTTTATGGAATCCATTGAACGGGTAATGCTTGGACCAGAACGCAAAAGCCGCCTGATCAGCCCAGAAGAAAAACGCATCTTTGCATTCCATGAAGCTGGTCATGCTGTCCTCCATCATGTCATGCCGGATGCTGATCCAGTCCAAAAAATATCCATCATCTCCCGCGGCATGGCTGGCGGATTCACCCTGCCAGTCCCGCAGGAAGAACGCGGGTTGTGGGGACGCAAGAAACTCATTACCGAAATCACCACCTTATTAGGCGGGCGTGCAGCTGAAGAACTCATTTTTGATGATATCAGCACTGGCGCTGCTAATGACATCGAGCGTGTGACGGAGTTAGCCCGAACGATGGTCACCCGGCTGGGTATGAGCGGTGAATTAGGTCCGATGGTCTTTGGTCAAAAGCAGGAACTTGTTTTCTTGGGTCGCGAAATTTCTGAACAGCGTGACTATTCAGAAGCAGTTGCTCAACGGATTGACCAGGAAGTCAAGCAACTTGTCCACCAATGCTACCTGAGGGCGAAAGAAATCCTTGTCCAATATCAACCGCAGCTTGAGGCGGTGGCAGAAAAGCTGCTGGAAGTGGAAACACTCACCA
>DFYN01000057.1:0-16110 GCA_002383615.1 Anaerolineaceae bacterium UBA4081 | reverse complement strand
ACCAATACCTTCCCGGTGTTCCCGCTGAAGTTCACGTCGCAACAACTTGCCAACTGTGGTTCTGGGAAGGCTAGATCTAAATTCTACTTCTGTTGGTACTTTGAAATTTGCCAGATACTTCCGACAGAAAGTTTGAATCTCCTCAGATTCTGCAATACATCCATCCTTAAGGACTACCCAGGCTTTGACCGCCTCTCCTCGTGTTTCGTCCGGGATTCCTGCTGCAGCTGCCTCCTTAACAGCGGGATGCAAGACCAGCACTTCCTCAACTTCACGCGGCCATACTTGCAATCCTCCAACCTTTATCATCTCTTTTTTTCGGTCAACAATATAGAAGTACCCATCGGCATCCATACGCGCAATATCCCCTGTGTGCAGCCAACCATCTTTAAGCGCTTCTTCTGTCTCAGTGGTTTGGGCATGATACCCCGCCATCACCTGTGGGCTCTGCAATACCAGTTCTCCCACCTCTCCAATCTCTAACGGAGTCTTTCCATCTTCCAGGGAAACAATTTTGCAGTCTACATCCGGCAATGGTAATCCGATTGAGCCAGTCCTGTTTTCACCTGTCAGCGGGTTGCAATGGGTTGCAGTAGGCGCTTCTGACAAACCATATCCTTCCATCAAATGTCCACCAGTTAATCGCTCAAATGCTTCCTTCGTTTCGCGAAGCAAAGGCGCAGAACCAGAGATGCAGGCTTTTATGGAGCGCAAATTATATTTTCCGGCTTGCACATCCGGCTGATGATTGATGGTATGGTACATGGTTGGCACGCCCGGAAACATGGTTGCCTTGTACTTCTC
Source organism: Anaerolineaceae bacterium UBA4081 (assembly GCA_002383615.1). Taxonomy (GTDB): domain Bacteria; phylum Chloroflexota; class Anaerolineae; order Anaerolineales; family Anaerolineaceae; genus UBA4081. Next base: position 15,306 of record DFYN01000057.1, on the reverse strand, counting down.
AATGTTACGCAATATATCTTCCACTTCACCTGGATTTGGAATGAGCACCAGACTGGCAGCTAAAGCAACTCCCAGGCTCATGGCGATAACCATCCCGTACACATGAAAAAGGGGTATGGCTGCCAGGACGACTTCTTGACCTTCAACCATTCCATACAACCAGGCACGAAACTGTTGCGTGTTGGCAGTCAGATTCCGGTGTAAACCNNGATACTTCCGGTAAAACGGTTTTCAACTCCCATGGGATAGAGAGGATATCAAGGAGGGATTCCACTGAGCCTTGAAAAATACCAGTAAGCTCATTTATTGCAGAAAGACTCAGGGCATCTTCCAACGAGGTGGTGACAATACCTTCAACAGATGTTTCAGCTTTCAAACTACCCAGCATATCCGCCTGGGAGGCTAAACCGATCAACATACGGGCACCTGAATCATCCAAAAGGAATTTTAGCTCAGGTAGTTTGTAAGCCGGATTAAGCGCAACGACAACTCCGCCCGCTTTCAGAATCGCATAGTAGACCAACACAAATTGTGGAATGTTAGGTAACAAAACAGCAACGCGGTCGCCCCGTTTTATCCCCCATTGGACCAACCATGCTGCCAGCCGAGATGAGAGTTTGTTCAATTCAGAATAGGTCAACTCGTGGTCTCGAAAAATCAAGGCTGCACGAGCAGGATATTTTCTGGCTGCATCGACGAGAAATTGATGCACAGTAATTTCACGATAAGATATGGAATAGGGAACTTCAGGGTCATAATGGTCAAGCCACGGTTTCATCAGTTTTCNNACCAGTGGATGGTCGGGTCTGTCTCCCTAAACCAATTCGCCTGTCGCCGTACAAAGTTGCGTGTTCGCCTTTTCATCAGCAGCTCAGCTTCTGCCATATCCATGCGACCTTCCAGTATCCCGCACATCTCTGCATAACCGATCGCAGACATTGAAGGCAATGTGGCAGCATAACCATTCTCAATCAACTTTTGTGTTTCTTCAAGCAAGCCATCCTCCAACATGTGGCTGATACGCTCATCAATCCGTCGGTATAATTCCTGACGCGAACGCTTCAAACCAATGATAAACAACGAGTACGGGCGCACACCTTGCCGTCGCTGCTCACTAAAGCGCAGCCCAGTCCTGAAAATGACCTCCAGTGCCCTAACCGTACGTCGAACGTTACGAGCATCAATCACCCTGGCAGCCTGGGGATCAAGTACTGCAAGACGTTCATGTAATCCGTACGGTCCTACCAGCGTTGCCCATTTCTCAATTTCTTTCCGTAAACCTTCATCTGGTGGAAGCTTGGGTAAGCCCCAACCTTCCACTACCGCCCTGAAGTATTGCCCCGTGCCGCCAACCAGAATGGGAAGTTTGTGTCGACCGTGAATTTCTGAAATCGCCGCGTATGCCGCTTGCTGAAAATCAGCAAGGCTCCAAATTTCATTTGGTTCCGTTACATCAATAAGATGATGTGGGATGCCTCTCCGTTCCGCCATCGAAGGTTTAGCAGTACCAATATCCATGCCACGATAAAACAGGCGGGAATCAGCTGAGACAATCTCACCTTCAATTGCTTCTGCCAATTCCACTGCAATCTTTGTCTTTCCGACCGCAGTGGGTCCAACAATCGCGATGACTGGGTCAGGAAATGTCAGATACTGCATTCTCAAACCACACAATCTCGGATTGCCCATTTAACCGCTTCTCAATGGCGATGACATCAATCCGCCAATTCTCGCCATGTTGTGGATTTGCCTGAAAATAATAAACCGCAGATTCCATTAAGTGTTTTGCTTTAGTGCGCGTGATTGCTGCTTCAGGGTAGCCGAACTCTTTAGTCGTCCGTAGTTTAACCTCAACGACCAGCACTTCCTGCCCTTTTTGTGCGATGATGTCCAATTCACCATAGGGTGTCCGAACGTTTCGCGCCAACACGATCCAGCCGAGATTTTCCAAATACTCAGCAGCAAGGGTTTCCCCCAGCCTTCCTTTCACCAAGTTGTCAGACTTTTTCAACGGGTCTCCTGTAATCGTCCTGTTCGTATTGTATCATTATGTGCTAAACTAATCCCACACTTGAACCAGAGGTCAAATGCCACGCGCAGAAATCATCGCTATTGGGACGGAATTATTATTAGGCGAAATTCAGGATACCAACACTCGCTGGATTGCCCGGCAGTTACGTGATGTGGGAATCGATATATTTCGCGCCACCATCATTGGGGATAACGCCACTCGAATTGCCCAGGTTATTCGTGAATCTCTCGAGCGTTGCGACATCTTGATTACAACCGGCGGATTAGGTCCGACTGTGGATGACCCCACAAGGGAAGCTGTCGCGTTGGCAACTGATTGCGAGTTGGAGTTTCATCCCGAATTATGGATCCAAATTCAACAAAGGTTTAAACGCTATAAACGCCCAGTCTCTGAGAACAACCGTCAGCAGGCGTTCATCCCCGCCAAGGCAATTGCCATCGAAAATCCGGTAGGAACTGCTCCGGCATTCTATTTAAAATCCGGCAAGAAAGTTATTTTCTGCTTGCCTGGCGTTCCCCATGAAATGGAAACGCTTATGGCTGACCAGGTCTTACCATACCTAAAAAAAGCTTTTCGTCTGCAAGGTGGAATTTATGTCAGGGTCCTGCATGTAACCGGGGTTGGCGAATCCCAAGTGGACGAATGGATTGGCGACCTGGAAAAGCTTGCTAATCCAACCGTCGGGTTGATGGCTCACCCTGGCATGATTGATATTCGGATTGCGGCGAAAGCAGGCTCACCGGATGATGCGGAGATATTGATTAAACCGATTGAGACCCTCATCCGCAACGCGGTTGGAGATAATTGTTATGGGGCTGATCAAGACAGCCTTGAAGGCGTTGTCGCCCTGCTGTGCAGGAACCGAAATCTCAGACTGGAAGTTTTAGAGTATCACACCGACGGCGAGCTGCTGCAACGTTTGCAAACAGTCATGGCATGCCGGGGAACAACTTCATCTGACTCGATCGAACCAAAAGAACTGGCAAAGCAGGTCAGACAAATTCGCAATAATGAAGGTGACCTGATCGTAATGGGTGTGTCATTGGTAAAATTAAGCGACCGCCACGATCTGCACTTATCCATCTCCACGCCCTGGGGTGATTATGACGGGGTCCGTGGTTATGGTGGTCCGCCCAGTCAAGCAAATTCATTTGCCATCAATGCTGCCCTGGATTTTGTTCGGCGGCAACTCATTGCTGAATCCTAGTAATAAAGAGGTGATTATGGAAACCGTGGATATCCTGTTGTTCAATGCCATTGTCCTAACCATGGATAAAGACCTTAACCAGTATGAACCTGGCGCAGTTGCGGTTAAGGGTGATTCGATCATCGCTGTTGGATTGGAAACAGACCTTAGGAAATCATATTCCGCGGACTTAGAAGTAGATTGCGGCGGAAAATTATTGATGCCAGGGTTGGTGAACGCCCACACACATGTCCCGATGACACTCCTGCGTGGTCTGGCGGATGACTTGAGGTTAGATGTTTGGTTATTGGGTTATATGATGCCTGTTGAACGGGAATATGTCTCCCCTGACTTTGTTCGGTTGGGAACATCCATCGCCTGTGCTGAAATGATCCGTTCAGGCGTGACCACATTTGCGGATATGTATTATTTCGAAGAGGATGTAGCCATAGCCACCAAGGCTGCTGGCATGCGTGCTCTATGTGCAGAAAGCGTCTTGAAGTTCCCCACACCAGATGCATCCTTTTTTGAAGAATCCCTTGCGCGTGCTCGCGATTATATCTCCAGGTGGAAAAACGATCCCTTGATTGTTCCGTCCGTAGCGCCTCATGCGGTCTATACCTGCACACCTGAGATTTTGCGCGAAAGCGCTCAATTGGCATTGGAGTTTGACGTTCCATTACATACTCATATATCGGAAACTGCCTTTGAAGTCGAAAATATCAGGGCTGAATTCGGAATGCCTGTCGTACCGTATTTGAAAAAGCAGGGGCTGTTTGAAGCCAAGGTACTCGCCGCCCATTGTGTCCATATTGATGAAGGCGAGATGCGCACCCTCCAGCATGCTCATGCCGGTGTAGCCCACAACCCCTCTTCGAACATGAAGTTGGCATCAGGCATTGCGCCAGTCAGAAGAATGTTGGAACTCGGGCTGGATGTTGGGATTGGCACAGATGGTCCTGCTTCAAATAACGATTTGGATATGTTTGAGGAGTTGCGACTTGCGGCGTTCTTGGCAAAAGTAAATTCAAACGACCCAACCGCCTTACCCGCCTCCCAAGTCCTCCTTATGGCTACGCGCATCGGAGCACAGGCAATGCACATGGGGCACATCACTGGTTCTCTCGAACCCGGAAAACGTGCTGACCTGATCCTCGTCGATATCTCCTCCCTGCACAATTCTCCCCGCTTCCGGCGTGACCCACGGGGAACCTATGCTCAAATTGTGTATGCTGCCAAATCAACTGATGTGACAGACGTGATGGTCAATGGCGCCTGGCTAATGCAGAATCGCCAACTTTTGACGTTGAATGAGCCTGAATTATTGCGAGCAGCAGATGATTATGCCCGTCAGATAGACCGCTTCCTGGTGCAACGCGAGGAATCCATCCTCTCCAAGTTAGTTGCCATCGGCGGCGCAATGGAAGCAGAATCCTTTGAAGTCCAAACGAAGGTCTCTCAACCCGACAAGGCTGCTCTCCTTGAAGCGCTTGCAAAACCTGAAATTGAAATCCTGAGGATCCGCCACTACCGGCAATATGACACCTACTTCTCCTTTAAAGATCAAGACCAGGGTCATTTGCGTTTTCGTGAAGACCATTTCCTGGATGAAACTGGAAGAGCAACAAGTGTCCGCTCGCGCCTGACCCTGATTGGTACGGCTCGCGAAGATCTCATAACTCCCCAAGTTCTGCTTTCTCGCAGCCGCTATTTAGCGCCCGCGACCCAATCCCTGCGGTTTTACCGGGAGTATTTCAAACCACATGGTGTGATTGAAATAGAAAAAGACCGCATCCGTTACTTAATTCGCTACAAAGAGACCGAGTTCTTTATAAATCTGGATGAGTGCCTGAAACCAAATCTGGGAGAATTCTTAGAAATCAAGAGCACCACCTGGAGCCAGGAAGACGCCAAACGCAAATCGACCCTCACGCATGAGTTGCTTCGTTTTCTGGGTCAGGCGGACAAGCCGGCTGTGACGAAAGATTATATCGAAATGGTTGAAAAGCCGTAAAATAAAGCTATGCAATCACAAAAAACATCCGAGCCAATTCGCGTTTTATTTTTGGCGGCTGAAGCAGAACCCTTCATTAAAGTAGGTGGTTTAGGCGATGTCGGCGGAGCATTGCCGGCTGCTCTTAACCGGGTCTCTATGGAAAATCCTGATATTACCCTGGACATTCGCCTGGTCTTACCTTTTCATCCAACCATTCAGGCAGAGAAACACCATATCCAGTGGCTCTTCTCCTTTGAAGTTCCAACTTCCAAGGGCAGCATCACAGCTCAGGCGCATACGACAACAATTGATGGTCTGGTTGTCTACTTCATTGCCAGCCGCCATTTCAATGATGAACTGGCAGTCTACTCCATGGACACCAGTTTGGATGCGGAAAAGTATATCTTTTTTTCATTAGCTGCCATTGAGCTTGCTCGTAAATTGGATTGGCGACCTGATATCCTTCACGCAAACGATTGGCATACAGCGGCATCTATTTACTACCTCTCTCTTCATCAACCTAAAGATCCATTCCTCCAGGATACGCGCTCTATCCTGACATTACATAATCTACCCTTTATGGGTGCAGGCGCAGAAAAAGCCATGAAATCATTCGGTCTTAACGCGACGGATGATACACGTTTGCCTGTCTGGGCACGCCATTTCCCACTGGCGTTGGGTTTACTGCACGCGGATGCCATTGTGGCGGTATCACCCACATACGCCGAAGAAATCCTTACCCCCGAATTTGGATGTGGATTACAGGACTTCCTTAAGACACGACAGGCAAATATTACGGGCATCCTGAATGGTCAAGATATGGACGCCTGGAACCCAGCCCATGACCCATATATTGCCCAGACCTACTCAAGCGCTGATTTATCCTCACGTGTTGCCAATAAACTTGCGCTTCAGGCAGAATTTAACCTCCCTGCTGCACCAAAGGTTCCCTTGTTGATATTGGTCAGCCGAATGGATGCGCAAAAAGGCGTAGATATCGCTGTAGAGTCCCTCCGTTTGCTTCGCAAGTTCAAGTGGCAGGCGATCCTCTTAGGTAGCGGCGACCCAGCGCTGGAACAAGAGTGTCTCAAACTTCAGGATGAATATCCTGATCAAGTCCGCACTGCACTCCGGTTTGATTCCAAGCTTTCGCATCGTATGTACGCTGGCGGAGATATCTTGATGATGCCTTCGCGCTACGAACCCTGCGGATTATCGCAGATGAACGCAATGCGCTATGGTTGTATCCCGGTTGTGCGAGCAACAGGTGGGCTGAAAGACACTGTCCATGAATTGCCCGGAAAGGATGGCGGTACGGGGTTCGCTTGCCAGAAAGCATTACCAGTAGATTTTGCTGCAGCCATCAAACGCGCACTGGATACCTATGCTCATTCAAGCCAATGGCAATCACTTCAATTGAGCGCCATGGCTCAAGATTTTTCCTGGAACGCTTCTGCCTTGACATATGCCCGACTATACCAAAGCTTGCGGAGGATGTCATGAAAACGCGTGCCATAATTCTTGCCGGCGGTGAAGGAACCCGCCTGAGCGTCCTGACTGCCAAACGAGCCAAACCCGCGGTTCCGTTTGCAGGGAAATATCGAATTATTGATTTCCCGTTATCCAATTGTGTTAATTCTGATATTGACGATGTCATGGTCATTACCCAATACCGACCGCAATCATTGATTGAGCACATCGGCGCTGGTGGTCCCTGGGACTTAAACCGGGATATTAATGGCGGGGTCCGCATCTACAACCCCTATAAGGCACGCGGCGCAGATTGGTTCATTGGCACCGCAGATGCTGTTCAACAAAACTTCTCCTTCATCAAACATGGTCAACCTGATTTAATCCTCATCTTATCTGGAGACCATGTCTATGGAATGGATTACCGTCCAATGATTGAGTACCATTTATCTATCGGCGCTGAACTAACGTTGGCAGCCATGCCGGTGCCCTTGGAGGATGCGCCTCGTTTTGGCATTTTAGGCGTGGATGCAGATCATCGCATTACTTCTTTTGTTGAAAAGCCCAGTCAACCGCCATCCAACCTGGCAAATATGGGAATTTACCTGTTCAACCGCGACTTGCTCGACCGCGCGTTATGGGATGATCATCAACGTCCGGATTCAACCCACGATTTTGGTAAAGATATATTGCCATCCCTGGTGGCAGACCGCTCTGTAAATGTATATGCATATCATTATGAAGACTACTGGGTTGATGTTGGGACCGTCCAATCATATTGGAAGGCGCATATGGATTTGCTTCAAAGCCCGCCGCCATTCAACCTCTATAACCGCGAATGGATTATCCACACGCGTACCGANNTGCATCATAGAATCTGGCGCTAAAGTAATCCATTCAATACTCTCGCCGGGTGTTATTGTCCGCCAGGGCGCTGTTGTTCGGGATTCGATCATTTTTACCGATGGGATGGTTGATAGCCATGCGATTGTGGAATGCTCAGTGCTGGATAAACGAACCCATGTTTGCCAACAGGCACGGGTGGGTTCATGTTTAGAGACTCCACAAATGGCTCTGGTAGGCAAGCAGTCCGTTGTTCCAGAGGGAGTTATATTAGAACCAGGCGCTGTGATTGGTCAGGATGTCATTGCCAGCGATTACCCAGCCAAGGTTGTTCAAAGTGGTGTGATGATCCAAACACGGAGGTTGCCCAATGAAATATAACCGCTCATCCGGTATCCTGCTTCACCCAACCTCATTACCAGGACCCGATGGAATTGGCGATCTTGGACCAGAAGCATTTGCCTGGATTAATTTTCTGGCGGAAGCTGGTTTTACCTACTGGCAAGTACTACCATTGGGTCCAACCGGGTATGGCGATTCGCCATACCAATGCTTTTCTGCTTTTGCAGGAAATCCTTACCTGATTTCACCTACCTTGCTTCTTGAAGATAACTTGCTGGTGCCTGCCGACCTGTCAGATCGTCCATCATTTTCTCCTCAATCCATTCAATTTGGTGAAGTTATCAGCTGGAAATTGACCTTGTTGGACCGAGCATACAATCACTTTATTACCAACGCTTCAAAAAAGCTCCTCAAAGAATACAAGAAATTCCAGTTGGAGCAATTTGAGTGGTTGGATGACTTTGCCATGTTTATGGCGCTCAAAGAGTCCAACGGTGGCGAATCATGGAACCATTGGTCCGCACCTCTCCGCCAACGCAAACCGACAGCGTTGGCTGCATTCCGTAAAGAATATGCTGGCATCATTGATAAACATGTCTTCCGCCAGTTCATTTTCTTCCGTCAGTGGCAGGAGGTCCTCAAATACGCCCACTCAAAGGGTATCCAAATTATTGGTGATATCCCGATTTTCATTGCATATGATTCAGCTGATGCATGGGCAAACCCTGACCTGTTTTACCTGGACAAGAAAGGGCTTCCAACTGTTGTTGCCGGTGTTCCACCTGATTACTTTTCGCCCACCGGTCAACTCTGGGGTAATCCACTTTATCGATGGAATATCCACAAAAAATCAGGATATGCGTGGTGGATAAAACGGTTCCAGGCATCCTTGCAGTTGTATGACCTCATCCGCCTCGACCACTTCCGNNTGGGTACCGGGTCCGGGTGCAGATTTGTTTGAAGCCATTAATGATGCACTTGGAAGCTTGCCTATTATCGCGGAGGATCTGGGAGAAATCACACCGGACGTCATTGAACTTCGCGAGCGGTTCGAGCTGCCAGGAATGAGGATCGCCCAATTCGGTTTCTCAACAGACCCTCACGATGCATTTTTACCCCACAATTATCCACCTCGAAGTATTGCCTATACTGGTACACATGATAATGACACCGTTCGGGGTTGGTATGACACTGCTCCTGAAAGCGAAAGGGATTTGTGCAGACGTTACCTCGCCAGCTCAGGTGAAGACATTAGCTGGGACTTGATCCGGGCAGTGTGGCAGTCTCCGGCACAAGTCACTGTTGCGCCCATGCAGGACTTTTTATCATTAGGCACAGATGCTCGCATGAACTTTCCAGGTCATGCCAGTGGTAATTGGGGATGGCGAATGCTGCCCGGTAGCTGTTCAGTTGGCTTATTGGAGCGAATAAAGGAAGTTAATTTCTTATATAGCCGCAACCGTAATTTTCCACCGATAGCAGGCAAAGGACACAAGTAAGCAACACATCGGAGGGTGAAATCACCCTCCGATGTTTATTTGCGCTGCCCGACGGGATTCAGCCAAAGAGGCAAGGTAGATGCCGGTCAGGATTAATACGCCTCCCGCCAATTCTAAAACAGTCGGGGATTCTTTCAATAATAGGAATGCCAGGATAACTGTTCCCACAGGCTCCCCCAGAAGCGCTATGGATACATAGGCGGCGGATAAGTACCGCAGCGCCCAATTAAAAGAGGTATGCCCTAGTAACTGAGGGACGAGGGCAAGCAACACAAACCAAAGGTAGATCTGCGGTGAGAATCCAAATAACGGCGTAGCTGTCACCCCTGACATAACCAGCAGGAAGATAGACGCAAATCCGTAGACTAAGAATACATAAGGCACCAGGGACATCTCCGCCCTTACCTTCCGACCAACCATTAAGTAAGCCCCTGAAAGAAAGGCACCGGCTAAAGCCAACAGGTTACCCCCAAAAGCCCGCCCACCGATGAAAGTGGCAAATGGTGGACAAGTAAGCCCAGCGGAACTCACCGTACACGCCTGGCTAATCCCAACAATCATTCCTCCGGTGAGTGCCACCGCCAACCCCCCAAGAATAGCTGGGGGTAGTTTTTCACGAAGAATGAGCGGCGAAAAAACAGACACCCACAACGGTGCCGTAGTGACCAACACCACGGAACTGGCAATACTGGTGTACTCCAGCGAAGTTATCCAGGTCGCAAAGTGAAAGGCAAGGAATAACCCTGACAGGGCAAGCGCTAACCATTTACGCAGAGACAACTTTCTAATCTCATCCTTATGCCTGGAGAGGGCAAGAGGAGCAAGGAGGAGGGTAGCCAAAGTCAACCGGTATGTTGCCACTGCCAGGGAGGGTGCGCCTTGCTGAGCAAACCTAATGAGGACTGAAGCAGAAGAGACAGCTAATATTCCAAAAAACAATCCTAATAGAGGTGGGATGAAAGGTTGAGTATTTTGGTCTGATTTCATTGAATTTATGCCCTACAACTTGACAAAGACTCGTGACTTGGCTAGAATGACTCTATAAGTAAATCGTATTCAACCCACAGGAGGATAGAAATGCCATTTGAAATGCTGCCTTTGCCTTATGCGTTTGATGCGTTGGAGCCAGTCATCGATGCTAAAACTGTTGAAATCCATTATACCAAGCACCACGCCACCTATTTGGCTAATTGTAACAAAGCCCTTGAAAAATATCCGGACCTGTTTAGTTTATCCATCATACAAATTCTCAGCAACCTGGACACGATCCCGGAAGAGATCCGAACAGTCGTCAAAAACAACGGCGGCGGTTTCTATAACCACAACTTGTATTGGGCTGCCATGGCTCCCCACGCGGGAGGTGAACCACGCGGCAAACTCGCTAAAGCCATTGGTGATACATTTGGAACATTTGAGGCTTTCAAAGCTGAGTTTGAAAAAGCTGGTCTCGCCAGGTTGGGCTCTGGATATGCCTGGCTTAGTCAGAAGAAAGATGGCTCTTTGTTAATCCATGCTACANNAATTTCTGGGGATTAGTCAATTGGGAAGAAGCAGAACGTCGCTTTGTTGAGCATAAATAGATTCAAACACAGGAGAAAAGATAATGACCCATGTAATTACCAGTTTGTGTTTGCGCGACGGAGGTTGTACCACCGTTTGTCCCGTTGAATGCATTGTTCCTGGCAAGCCGGTTGAGGAATGGCCGCTTTTTTACATTGATGCTGACACCTGCATTGATTGCGGTGCCTGTGTCCCTGAATGCCCGTGGGAAGCCATTTTCCCGGAGGATGAAGTGCCCGCTGCTTACAAAGCCAAAGGTGGTGAGAGACTTTCAGCCCCTATCGGTACTGCTGGATTTACTGAAAAATATGATGGTCACAACCACGACAATGAAGCGGTCCATCTCGAAGGCACCCGCACGCTGACCGCCGGTGAAGTCGTTGACCTTACCCCGGACATTGAAGTTAATAAGAAATTCTTTACGAGTGGTCCTGGATACAACGCAAAATAATGGAATAAGGTAAACATAAAAACAGCGAATGGTATATATCCATCCGCTGTTTTTTGTCTATTCTTCCTCGCGAGCAAACATGGCAGCCCCGACGATACCCGCCGTATTCAGCAATTGGGCTGGAACCACCTTTGTTCTTGTATCCAGGTAACGAATAAACTCATCTGCATCCTTGGATATGCCGCCGCCTAAAATGATTAGGTCTAAATAAAATATCCGTTCGATGTTGTCCAAGACCTTATTAAACCGATTCGCCCATTTTTCCCAGGAAAGGTTTTTGCGCTTACGGATAGCATCAGACGCTCGCCGTTCGGCTTCCTTGCCTTCCACGTCCATATGCCCCAGTTCAGTATTAGGAACCAATATTCCTTCGGTAAATAACGCCGAGCCTATCCCGGTGCCAATTGTCAGGATTAGCACGACCCCTTTTTGGTACTCTCGCCCAGCGCCAAACTTCATTTCAGCCACTCCCGCTGCATCCGCGTCATTTACAACATAAGTAGAACATCCAGTTGCTTTTGTGAACAACTGATCTGCATCCAGGTCGATCCACGCACCGGAAATGTTCGCTGCTGTCAGGGCAACGCCATGCTGAACAACTGCCGGGAAACCAATCCCCAGTTTGCCCTGATATTCAAAATTCTTGCATATTTGGGCAACCGTTTGAGCGACTGCATCTGGCTCAGCCCCTTCCGGAGTAGGCAGCCTGTAACGCTCAGTCAGCAATTGACCGGTTTCAACATCAACCAGCGCTCCTTTTATTCCCGAACCCCCAATATCAATACCCAGGATACTCATCAATCCCTCCCATTATGGACATGCGTTTTGGAGATGTTCTTCATACGTCTCAGCAAATTTATGGCGAAATGAGCCATCACAGGCAGCTCGAAAATATAAATATGGCGTTTGTGCCGGGAAGGCAACCGCTTTCAAGGCTTCTCGCGATGGATTACAGATTGCACCTGGTGGCAACCCTGTATATAAATAAGTGTTGTAAGGCGAATCCAGGTTCAAATCATCCCGAGTGAGAGAATTTTTCCACCAGGGACCACCATGAGTGTCAGTTCCAACAGCATATTGAACTGTCGGGTCACTGTCCAGTTTCATCCCGATTGCCAGTCTGTTATAGAATACGGATGCGATTGTTGGCAATTCTATCCTATCCATTGCCTCGCGTTGGACAATCGACGCGAGGATGACTGCTTCTTCAAGGGATAATCCTTGTTGTGCAAAACCGCTTCTCAATTCAGGTGTCATGGCTTCATCAAATCCTTGAACAAACTGAATCAAGGCTGTTTTCTCATCTGTCGTGCGGGAAATCATGTATTCCCCTGAACCAAGAAACCCTTCCAATGTGCTTAGGCTTTTATATTCTGATGGGATATCAAGTTTTTGCGGGCTGCTAACAAGGTCCATAAATTTTGACACATCAATTGGCAAGCCATAAGCAACCAAAGCTGCAGCCACCTCTTCTGCCCTCCAGCCACCTAACAACACAAATTTTACTTCTCGAGAAGTTGCATCTTGGATTGAATAGGCAATCTCGATGGCAGATAAAGCAGGATTCAACTCATATGTCCCGGCTTGAATCCCCGTGTCCAAACCTGCATAAATCAGGAAGAGGCGAAATGAAGGTGCATCTCGTATAACACCTTCTTGTTCAAGGCGGAAGGCAATCGAGTTAACGCTTTCCCCGGGTTCAACACTAAAGGTAATGGGAACGCCATTCGAATCCCTGGGTGACAATAGATCCTTTTGCGCAAGCAAAATCTGTCCAGAGTATGAGAACCTTTGGAAAGGTGTCAAGTAGCTTGCAGGTAGTCCAAATGAATCTTGTGCCATGCGTGGAACCATGATCCAGAACCAGACCGCAACCAACACCAAGACNNGTTTACCTCAACTCTTCAGGTGTATCCAAATATGATTGCAGGATATTTGCAGCTGCCAGGTCATCTTGATGCCCTGTTCGTCTATTCTTGCGGATGTTCATCTCCCTTAAGATGGAAAGCGTATTAATTGTGCTTCCGCTTTCATCCCATAATACACAGCGGGTTTCTGTTTGTAAACAAATTTCTGCCATCAGCCGGCTTGCATGTCGTGATGCAGGAGTTTCCTGACCTTCACTGCCGAATGCTGCTCCGATTATGATTAATTCAACTTTTTGCTCATCGGCAATAGACGCAATTTGCGCTGCATCCGATTTCAAGTTGACATGAATGATAACCATCAACGGACGTGCCAGATTGCCTGTCTCATCACTCACAGCTATGCCAAGCCGTTTCTCACCGGGGTCAACAGCCATAACCTTCACGGATTGACCTCGATATTGTACTGAAATGGCAAGAAGGGCATCCATCGCCACCACTGGGGTTGAATTTTCAGCTCAGGCGGCAACTCCCAATCAGCCGCGTTGTTCAGATAATTGTACGCCTCCTCAACCTGCATACCAATAAGTTTTGTAGGACTGGCGATGGTGCCTAATTGAGGTATGAGTTTCCTGGTGGCAATAATTTTCCAACGACCAATCTGGTTTTCCCACATCGGCGCATTCACCATTTGAATAGTCACATCCTGGTCAAGCGGTTCAAATCCAGCCGGTAAATTGGCATTCAATCCCAATTCAGCAACCTGCCTCAAGTCAGATTCTAAGTATGTCCAGCCAGAAACACTTACCCGCAGGGTCATGCTCAACCGGTCAGCCGGCATACCTGCTAATGGCTCACTCTGTTCATCCACTATCTCTTCCACTTGGATGGAGTCTGTCAATAAAATTGTTCCCTTTGGTAACAGCGTAGTGAATTCTTTCTCGGCAGAAGTAGGTATCGTATCTAATAGCGATTGTCTCAGCTCGTAAATATCTGCATCAGAAGGCGATGGACTGTTCTCATCTTCCCCGCCAACGGCAGGTAAGGGATTGACAACGCTCAATTGAGTTCCCAATGCTCCTTCAAAAGCAGTTATCGCTCCAGCTGCCACATTACCCATGCTGCCTTGCTGCAGAGCCTCCACCTGCCCCTCCGCGGTTGCTCCAACTGGACCGGGGACATCCACAGCAGTCAATAACTTGAAGCGGATGGGAGGGTTTTCCAGGGCAAGCAGGATCGTCCCGGCTGGAACACGAACAGGGGCTTCAGTCAGGTTGGTGAACACAACGCTCCCCCTTGCTGACTTTATCGGGAAACTGACCAAACCTGTACTTGCAGCCTCTCCGTGGAGTTCCAAAATTGTCGTTGCCTGTGCTATGGGTATGCCGCCATTAACATTTGGATTGGCAATCTCAGAAGTGGCAAAAATATCAATTTGCTGGGTTTGTTCCTGAACTTTTGGATGGAGCGAAATAAGCGCGTTTGGCATAAAAAATAGGAAAAGTGTGATAACCGCCAGGACACCCAATGTGAACGCTAGAGCTCTTATCACTGCAGAATTTAGGAGTGTCGGCTGGNNCGTGCTTCAACAGAATGGGGATGAACCGGTGAACGCCAAATCGTCTGCTGAGCTTCGGAAACCTCGCTAAAGACCTGGATTCCAGCCTCTTGCGCAAGGTCTATAACGACGCTGTCATTTGTGACCAGCGCCACCTGACCGCCCAATTCAATAGCAGTATGAAGCAGTAACTGCATATCAAGCGCTCGGCGTAATATTTTTCCCCGTTTTGGAAATACAAGCAGCATCCGGTTTGATTTGCTCCACAGCATCTTATCGCGAATGGAGTCAATATCATCGAACTTATCCAGGGAGATAATTTGGGTTTTCATTGCGCACACTCATTATACCTTTTCATACAGCCTAAGTTATTACGCTTGACTGCATGGTTTCGGTATATTTGGTGGACCGGTTATAATTACCTCATGGAACGCGAGGTTGATATGCCCAAACTGTTGCCATTTTTCATGCTTCTTATTCTCGTTTCCGGGTGCAACTTACCCA